>JBGTAZ010000188.1:0-7628 GCA_041749615.1 Leptolyngbyaceae cyanobacterium
ACGCTTGGATGGAACGCTGTAAAAGTCTGGTCAAAAACTTTGAGAGAACCCTGGACAATGCCACAGCCAAAGTCAATCTTTGCTTCATCCGTCTCATGCTCAAACGACTAGCGGTTAATTAGATACCAAACGGGTTCTATACGGTTAAGCTCTTAAATGTCTAACTTTTTCAAGTATTGTCTAACTTTTTTATGTCAACACAACGTTCTCTAAGCACACAAATCAGTTCATTCAACCGTCACTGACTTCGCTAAATTCCTTGGCTGATCGACATCCAAGCCTCGCCGTGCAGCGATATGGTATGCCAGCAGTTGCAGCGGAATCACCGTGACCAGGGGAGACAAAATCTCATCCACGTGGGGCACCGGAATCACGGTATCAAACGTATCTTCTGCGTCTTGCTCATCCATGGGGGTAATGCCAATCAGTTGGGCATCCCGCGCTTTGGCTTCCTGGGCATTGGACAGCACTTTTTCAAACACCGTTCCCGGCATGGCGATCGCCACCACAGGCACTTTGGCATCCAGCAAAGCGATCGGACCATGTTTCATTTCACCAGCGGGATAGCCTTCCGCGTGAATGTAGCTGATTTCTTTGAGCTTGAGTGCGCCTTCGAGGGCGATCGGAAAGTTGATGCCGCGCCCCAAAAAGATAAAATCCTGGGTTTCCGCGAAATCATGCGCCAGTTCTTCGATGTAGCGCTCCTGACTTTCCAAAATCATTTCAATCTCAGCCGGAAGTTGCCGTAAGCCATCTAGGAGCTTTTCCAATTGGTCTGTTGAGAGCGTGTTGCGGTGATATGCCAAGTCGATCGCCAATAAATAAAACGCCACTAACTGAGCCGAAAAAGTTTTGGTTGCTGCCACCCCAATTTCAATCCCAGCATGGGTATCAATAATATTGGGAATCAAATCTCCCAAAGAACTTTCGGGACGGTTTGTAATCCCTAACAGGCGCGGTTGATAGTCGGCAGTCAACTCTTTACGCCGCCGAATTTCCATCTCTAATGCTGCCAACGTATCAGCCGTTTCGCCCGATTGGGTCACGCCAATCATCAACGTGTGGGGAGTCAGCGGCGAAGGCGCATAGCGAAACTCTGAGGCATATTGAACTTGAGTGGGCACCCCTGCCAATTGCTCTAATAAATATTTGCCCACCAGCGCCGCGTGCCAACTCGTGCCACAGGCAACAATCTGGATTTGTTGCAAGTCGGTGTAAAGGTCGGCGGGAAGATTGAGGTGAATGGGGGAGTTCGGAGTTTTGAGTTCGGAGTTCGGAGTTGGGCATTCTTCCTGACTCCACTGATCGTTTAAGTAGGCTTCTAAACAGGCTCGAACAACTCCGGGCTGCTCATAAATTTCTTTGAGCATGAAGTGTTTGAAGCCTTGTTTCTCCACCATGACCGGGTTCCAGTTGAGGGTGCGGGGCGATTTTTTGAGCCGCTGTCCTTCAAAGGTGTAGACCTCCACGCCCAAAGGAGTCAGTCGGGCAATTTCGCCGTTTTCTAGGGTCAGTACAGCGCGAGTGTAGGGCACTAAAGCTGGCGTATCGGAGGCACAGTAGAATTCACCCTGCCCAAAACCAATGACAAGGGGCGCTTGCTGACGGGCGACGATCAGTTCATCAGGATAGTCAGCGTTGATCACGGCGATCGCAAACGCTCCCCGAAGTTTATTCACTGCCTGTCGCACAGCAGCAAAGAAGGGAGTAGGGGAAGAATCATCCCCCACTTGTTTCATTTCTTCGGCAATTAAGTGAGGAATTGTCTCCGTATCGGTTTCTGAGCGAAATTCATGCCCCAGCGCTTTCAACTCTTCCCGCAGTTCGCGGTAGTTTTCGATGATGCCATTTTGCACCACCGCGATCCGGCGTTCTGTGTCGGTATGAGGATGGGCGTTGTATTCTTCCGGTTTGCCGTGGGTTGCCCACCGAGTATGACCAATGCCAATTTGAGCAGGATTTTGTTCACCTTCCAGCTTTTCTTGCAGGTTGTGCAGCTTGCCCTTGGCGCGAACGCAATGGATCGTGTCATCAAGAATAGTGGCAATCCCCGCCGAGTCATACCCCCGATACTCTAGCTTTCGCAGCCCTTCCAACAAAATTCCGCTGGCAGCTTGCGTTCCGATATAACCAACAATTCCACACATAGACTCTTAACTCCACCCAATACCACGCTGGTTTATACACACTCGCAAGTCGCGATTTCGGACGCGATTTTGATTATGTATCCGTGCTGCCTGTTTTAACGGATTCGGCTGACTTTCGCAATAGGTAGAAGCGATCTCACCCCGTACCCGGCACTCTGGACCCCGTACCTGACACTCTGAACCCCGCACGTTACCGACCCCTTCCCTTTAGAATAGAAGCATACTCTGTAACGAAATGTTTAAGGTTTTCATGGCAGATCAGCTTATTCGCGCAACCGCCGCTGATGGTGGAATTCGCGCCGTTAGTGTTATCACCACCGCTTTAACGGAAGAAGCTCGGCAGCGGCACAAACTGTCCTACGTTGCTACGGCTGCGTTAGGGCGCACAATGGCAGCCGGACTTTTGTTTGCTTCCAGCATGAAGCGTCCGGGGTCGCGGGTCAATATTCGGATTGAGGGCGACGGTCCTTTGGGCGGTGTCACTGTTGATGCAGGCTTGGATGGCACGGTTCGCGGCTATGTTACCCATCCTGAAGTGGAATTGCCACCGACCGCGATCGGCAAACTCGATGTCGGCGGCGCAGTGGGACGCAACGGCTATGTTTATGTGATTCGAGATGTGGGCTTTGGCTATCCTTACTCCAGCACCGTGGAGTTAGTGTCGGGTGAGATTGGCGATGATCTGACTCACTATTTGGCAACCTCGGAGCAAACGCCGTCGGCGCTGATGGTTGGGGTGTTTACCGATACGCAAGGGGTCTCTGCGGCGGGCGGTTTGCTGATTCAGATCATGCCCAAAGCGGCACGGGATGAGGCTTTAGTGGAGTTGCTAGAATCCCGGCTCAGCACTTTGGCTGGGTTTACGTCTTTGCTGCAAGCCGGAAAAAGCTTGCCCGCTATTTTTGCTGAATTACTGGGTGATATGGGCTTGGTTATTTTGCCGGAAGTGCAAATGGTGCGCTTTCACTGTGGCTGCTCCCACGATCGCGTTCTCAACGCTCTGAAGTTGTTTAGTCAGGCAGAACTACAAGAAATGATTCAAGATGATCAGGGCGCTGAGGCAACCTGTGAGTTTTGCAGTACGATTTATCGTGCCAGTAAAGGGGAGTTAACTGAGTTGTTAAGCGAACTTCAGAAAGATACGGTTTCTGGCTAGAGGGCATGGCTGAGAAGTCCTTGATTCATAAAATGCTACAAAGAATGCTACAAAGTCAACATTTTAGGGCACATAATTAGGGCGTAAATGCCACAGCCTTTTTCTTAAAGTTTGCTACACCTAAAGGGAGATATGTAGACCGCACTTCTATTTTGGGCACTCTTTTAAGTAGAATCAAACCTCTTGTAAAAAGCGCTATGTCCGTTCCTATTTTTCTTGTGGAACCTTTTCTAGCCCAAGCTCCTAGTAAAGCGATTAAACAAAACTCCACTGCGATCGCGCAAGCTGCGAAGTCTGCCGATACTGGCTCCAACCCTTTGTTGCTAGCCACATCGGGCGGATTGCTTCTACTCCTCGTTGGTTTAGGAGTTTTTTCTAAATTCAGCATCGATAAAGCTGCCAAGCAGCTTAAGTTTGAAGCATTTAAGAACCGCGAACTACAAAAAAAGTTGAAATATGCCGTTGAGACTATCGGCAAAATGGAGCGAAACCCGGATCTGATCCACTCTCGCGAGTTTAATTTAGACTATTTGCGAATGCGGATGGATGAGGAAGTCTTTCACTTTGCAATTTTGAACCAAATCAAAATGAAAGTGAAAGATAAAATTACAATGGCGTTGCGATCGTCTCAGCCCCATCAAGGGGAAATTGGCATTGCTAGCGGTGGTCGGCAAGTCGATGAAGTATTTGATGTAGAATACGAACCCGGCGATCTGCCCAAAGGCACGAAGCGCGTGTTGTTTCGGATAGAAATCAAAATTCTCAAACTGCCAACTCAGACCACCTCCCTAACAATCAGTCAAATCATTGATTGTGTGGAAACGTTTCTGAGTCCTACCAGCGATCACGATAGCTGGCAGCCCACAATCCAGGGTCGGATTGCCAATATGCGCTGGGATCAAAAAGCAAAACCCACCCCACTTCTGGTGCTAGAGCAAACTCAGGAAGGCTCCAATGTGACGTTTAAAACGACTCGCATGGCGCAAGGTGCCTAAACTTATCAGGGTGGCTCATCATAGCGGCTCATCACAGCGGCTCATCACAGCGGCATGGATGACCAATTGACAGGGTGCATGAATACTTTTACGGGGTTTCACGAGTTGTGTAACAATCTGTTTTATGACGTTTGCGCAAATTAACGGGTAAAGCTAATTGGGTGAGAAACAGTTACTAAAATCTCCAGGGACGTTGATCGCCGTGTTGGTAGCTGCGGCATTAGGAGTGGCAGGGTTGGGAATTTATTTGGCGTTACGCCCTTCCTCCACCAGCCAGTCTAGTTCTTTGCCTCCCTCTCCACCGGCTGAACGGTCAGCGAATACGATCACCGCACTGGGGCGCTTAGAGCCAGAGGGGCAAGTGATTAAGGTTGCTGCGCCTTCTACTTCGGGGTCTGCCGTTCCGGTGTTTGGTAGCCCACGGGTTGCTCGTTTGTTGGTTCAAGAACGGGCACAAGTGAAAGCGGGTCAACCGATCGCCGTACTTGATATATACGATCGCCTGATGGCAGCAGCACTAGAATCTCAAGCGCAGGTGCAGGAAGCCCAAAGCCGGCTGGCTCAGGTTCAAGCAGGTGCTAAGCGAGGCGACATCGAAGCGCAGCAAGCAACCGCAGAATCACGACGGGCACTCGTTGCTCGGCTGGAAGCACAATTGAGTACGGCGAAGTGGGAAGCTCAAAGCTATCAAAAGCTATTTCGCGACGGGGCAATTTCTGAGCAAGACGCGAGAAACCGTCTGCTAACCGCAGAAGCAACGGCACGAGACTTGGATCGGGCGAAGCGCGAGTATGATGAGGCAGTGAAAAAGCTCACCAGTGTGGCAGAAGTGCGCCCAACCGATGTGCAGCAAGCGCAAGCAACGGTAAATGTGGCAATGGCAGGAATGCAGCGCTCTAAGGCAGATTTAGAATCGGCAGTGGTGCGATCGCCCATCACCGGGCAAATCATCAAAGTCCACGCCCGTGAGGGAGAACAGATTGGCAGCGATGGGTTAGTAGAAATTGGCAAAACCGATCGCATGTATGCCGTCGCTGAAATTTACGAAACCGACATTCAAAAAGTGAAACGGGGGCAAAAAGCAGTGATTACCAGCCCCCGCGTTTCCGGGAGAGATTTCTGGAGTCGTGGATCAAGTGGGGCTTGCCATTCGCAAAAATGACGTGTTGAACACCGACCCTGCCGCCAACACCGATGTGCGCGTGGTGGAAGTAAAAATTCGGTTAGACGATAGCCAGCCCGTTTCTGGGTTGACGAATTTGCAAGTCAAAGTCAACATTACGCCCTAGAGGAATTCATTATGTTTGCAATTCCTCTCGCCTGGTTGCAGCTTAAACGCGAGAAAATGCGCTTGCTGATTGCGCTAGCGGGAATTGGCTTTGCGGTAATTTTGATGTTCATTCAGCTAGGCTTTCAAGATGCGCTGTTTGACAGTTCCATCAGTATGCACAAAGAGCTACAGGGAGACATCTTTTTAATTAGCCCCCAGTCTACCTCCATGATTGCGATGAAAAACTTCTCGCAGCGGCGGCTCTACCAAACGCTAGGATACAGCAGCGTAGAATCCATCAGTCCGATTTACTTGGATTTTGCCCTGTGGAAGAACCCAGAGAACCAGCGGACGCGAGGCATTTTGGTGATTGGATTTGATCCCTCTAGACCCATTTTTAGCCGTGAATTGGTGCCCGACCTGACTCCAATTCGGTTGGCAGATGTGGTGTTATTTGACGAAAAATCGCGGGAGGAATTTGGTCCGATCGCTAAGCTGTTTGCGACCGGCGAGCCAGTGGTCACCGAAGTGGCAGGTCGGCGATTGACGGTCGGCGGGCTATTCGCTCTAGGCGCATCGTTTGGAGCCGATGGCAATATCATCACCAGCGACACCAATTTTCTCCGCATTTTTAGCCGTCGCACTAGCGGCATGATTGATGTGGGCATGGTGACTTTAAAACCGGGTGCTGACTTAGATAGCCTAATCAAGCAAATGCGGCGAGATTTACAGGAGCCGTTTGAAGATGTCAAGGTGCTATCGAAAGCAGAATTTATTGAGTTTGAGCGAGATTATTGGCGCAGCAGTACGGCGATCGGGTTTATTTTTACCCTAGGCACGGCGATCGGGTTCTTGGTGGGCACCGTTATCGTCTACCAAATTCTCTACACCGACATTACCGATCACCTGGCGGAATACGCCACGCTGAAGGCAATGGGCTACCGCAACTTTTACTTGCTGACGCTGGTGTTTCAAGAAGCGGTGATTTTGTCGATTTTGGGCTTTATTCCGGGGTTTCTGCTGTCCTTAGGGCTGTATAACTTAACCCGGAATGCAACCTCGCTCCCCATCTACATGACGACTGATCGCGCCATTTTAGTGCTGTGTTTAGCAATGACGATGTGTATCATTTCGGGAGCGATCGCCGTTCGCAAAGTTCAAGATGCCGATCCTGCGGACATTTTTTAGTTTCTAAACCATTCTGCGCCTAGGATTGGATTCAGATTGCAAAACGTACTCATAACGAGTATGATTAAGAGGTTCGGTGAGACTGCATTGATCCAAGCAGCCGAAATTAATCCAAGCAGCCGAACAATACACCATTAAAAAGGGGATGCCATGACAACCACATTGCAAGCGTCGCAAACAGCCTTAGTCAAAGCGCTCAACCGCAATCAGGCAAATGCGCTGGTTGCCTACCTTAACTACAAAAAATATCATTGGCTCACTTTTGGTCCACTCTTCCGCGATTTGCATCTGTTGTTTGAAGAACAGGGCGGCGAGGTGTTTGCCATGATTGATGAATTGGCAGAACGCAGCCTGATGATTGATGGGAAGCCTGTTGCCAATCCTGCTGATTATCTGCCAACCGCTTCAATTCAAGGCTCCACGGCTGAAATGTCGGTACGCGAAATGATTGAGGAAGCGATCGCCACTCACGAGCAAATCATTCGCGAGATGCATGAAGATGCAGATGCAGCCGCCAATGCAGCAGACATCGGCACGGCAGATCTGTACACTCGCCTCGTTCAGGTGCATCAAAAGCACCGCTGGTTCTTGAAAGAATTGCTAAAAAAGGGCAATGGCTTAACGACGTAACGATGACGACGCTTACAGCCATTTTCAGATGAATGTGCCACGCTTGCAACCCCTATAAGCCCCCAAAGTCCCCCAGAATTGGGGGACTTTGGCTCTAGTTCCCCCCAATTCTGGGGTAGGGTTGATTCTCTAAAGAAAGGAAAGGAGTTTTGGGAGGTCATGCTTGAATAAGCGCATGGCTTTGGTCAAAGAATCAAAACCTGAGTTGCGGAAGGCCGTCATTGCCCAAGAGCGCAAGAATG
>JBGTAZ010000189.1:0-2880 GCA_041749615.1 Leptolyngbyaceae cyanobacterium
AGTCGTGAAAAACTCGGAAAGCCTTTTCAACAAGGAGTTTAAGCCCCTTGTTCATACAACTTGAATGCATATCATCATAGAACAAACGGCTGTGCAATATGCTGTGCAATACATCCTTCTGACATAACCGATCTTTTGCAAATAAAATTTTGACTTTTCTCCAACTTTTTGGATGTTTGCAATTCTTATCGTTTCAGATAGTTTTCCTCACTGATTCCACAGGCTTTCCACAGGCTTTCCACAAGTTTTCCACAGATAGACCAATTTTTTCCACAACCCTAATCAAGTTTTCCACAGGGTGAAACGAATTAGCGGGATTGTGGACTATGGGGGGGGCAGTTGGGATAAAACGGCGAATTTAATGGATCAAGCTGAAAAATGATGAAGAATTGCAACGCTAATCAGTCTCAAATGCCGATTCTTTCGTAGAGAGATTTTTTATTTAATTAAAGACTAGGCTTCCTACTGGATTGACAACTCGCCTGAGGATATACACAATGAGGCGAATTACCTCTACAGAGGTCTTGCTTGTAACCGTTTTAATGATTGGGTTTTAGGCGTTCGGCAATTAAAATCGCGGTAAGAACTTGTAAGTTTTTGTAATTTATGAGTTTTGTAGCAGTTTTCTCTACGTTTTTGGGTGCAGCATCAGGTTTATGGCTTGTTCTACTTCACCTGCTTCAGCACAATGAGGGTTTCGTAAACATGACTATCAGTATTTTGGCAGAGATTCCTGAGGAGCTTCATGGAGCGCTTTCGTGTTACCTGGAAACCCATGCCAATTGGGATCAGGATCGGCTCTTTACGGCGGCTTTATCTCTTTTTTTGATCCAGAATGGAGAGAGTAATAATACAAGTGCCCAGTTGTCCTCTCAACAAGCTGCACAAGTTTACTTGAATTCAGTATTTCAGTACCCCGTTTAGGGATTGTGGAGTTTGATTTCAAATTATGTGCAATTTCAACTCTGCAATCCAAAACCTGAAATTCTAGAAAAGGCTGAATAGAAGCGGTAGATTGAGGGTACGGGTTTTGACTGATGGGTTGCCCTAAACTGATGGGTTGCCCTAAAAGAACAGTTCTAAATCCGCGATCGCCCAATCTGAAGTTCTAAAAAGGATTTAAGATGGCATATTTTTGGTTCAAAGCATTTCACATCGTCGGAATTGTGTGCTGGTTTGCAGGCATGTTTTATTTGCCTCGCTTGTTTGTTTATCACGCAGAAGCCTATGAACAGCCAGAACCCGCGCGCAGCATTTTAACCAGCCAATATCAGGTGATGGAAAAGCGGCTGTATAGCATCATCATGACTCCGGCAATGCTGTTGACGATCGCTATGGCGATCGGGCTAGTGACCACGGAGCCAGAAGTGATGAAAGAGCCGTGGATGCACATTAAGCTGGGCTGTGTGCTGCTGCTGGTGGGCTATCATCACTACTGCAAGCGGATTATGAAAAAGCTGGCGGCAGATGAGTGCAAAATGACTGGGCAACAGTTCCGCTGGTTTAATGAAATTCCCACCGTATTTTTTGTGATTGTTGTGATGCTGGCAGTGTTCAAAAATAGCCTGCCAATGGATCTGACAACCTGGCTGATTGCGGCAATGGTGATTGGCATGGTAGCGGCAATTCAACTCTATGCCCGCAAGCGTCGGCTTGAACGTGAACAGGTAGACTCTGTAGCGGCGATGGGCAGTCCAGAAGGATCTGCTTGATACTTTCTGATTGATTGGCTGATAGTGAGTAGTAGGTCTTAGGGCGTAGCAATACGCCTTTTTAATGCGTTTAAATTGAGAAAACTGGATGGTTAGCAAGACGGTGTTTATGTCGCCCAAGTATTCGATTTATTGGTTGATAGGATTGCTGATCATTCCATTACAGGGCTGTGGCGTGATCGCTGACTTCTCCACACCTAATTCCAAAGTATCCTCGCCTTTTGCCAAAGAGTTAGCGGTGATTGTCAACCAAAAAGATCCGCTGAGCGTGAAAATTGCTCGATATTATCAGCAGGCACGGGGCATTCCTGCCGAGAATATGATCGTGGTGTCTTTTGATCCAAATCAGCGATCGCTCTCCCCACAGGAGTTCAAAGCGCTCAAAGCAGATGTGGATCGCAAAACTCCGGAAATTGTTCAAGGGTTTGCCTTGACCTGGGCAGACCCTTACCAGGTCGGCTGTATGTCAGTTACAGCAGCGTTTACCTTTGGGTTTGATCAGCGGTTTTGTGCCACTGGCTGCAAGCTGACTCAGCCCAACCCTTACTTCAATCAAGACAGCAGCAAGCCCTACACTGATTTTCGGATGCGCCCCACGATGGCGATCGCGGCGACCAATTTCGAGCAAGCAAAAGCCCTAATCGATCGCGGCATTGCGTCTGACGGCACCAACCCCAACGGCACCGCCTACTTGCTCAGCACCAGTGACAGAACCCGCAATCGCCGCGCCCCCGGCTATCAATTTGTCACCCAGCAAATCGCGCCATTATTCAAAACAGTAGTGATTAAAAGCGATGCCCTAGAGAATAAGCAGGATGTCATGTTCTATTTCACAGGCGTGACTCAGGTCAAAAAGCTGGAAACCCTTCAGTTTCGACCCGGTGCGATCGCCGACCATCTCACATCCTTTGGCGGTGCCTTAACCAATAGCTCTCAAATGAGCAGCCTCCGATGGCTAGAAGCAGGCGCAACCGGCAGCTATGGAACCGTGGTGGAACCCTGCAATTTTCCTCAAAAGTTTCCCTTCCCGGCGATCGCAATGCACTACTACTTGCAAGGAAGCACATTACTGCAAGCCTATTGGAAAAGCGTCGCCCAACCCGGACAAGGCATCTTCATTGGCGACCCTTTGGCAAGACCGTTTGGAAAATAGGGGTTACTGCCAACC
>JBGTAZ010000190.1:0-4921 GCA_041749615.1 Leptolyngbyaceae cyanobacterium
ACTCAATGGCGTAGCTTTCCAACCGTAGCAGACTGGTACTGGGCAACAGCGCTTGAAGGAATTCCATCGGCAGATCACTGAAAGGGGTGATCTATAGTTTCCTCCCTCCTTCTCGGCTTCACCAAAAGCTCGGAAGAACCTCTTTTGCTTGTCGTTCTTGTTCTTTTGCGTGTCGTTCTTGTTCAAGTTGCTGCTGAGCTTGTTCAGTATCCGTTAACAGCCAGTTCCCCGCCTGGTCACACCAGCGCAACCAAGCAGCGGTGACTCCCTCAAATTCACCCTGCCAGATGCCCAAGCCAATCTCCAAGTCTGGCAACCACGCCAATGGCGGTTCTGGGTTGAGGGGTTGTTCCTGATACTGTCCCCCCTCTAGCTTGAAGTACCGTAAGCGTTGGGTAAAGCGACTGTAGACAAAGTAATGGGGCACCCGCAACCGCGTTTCATACAACTCAAATTTTCTGGGTGGCTTTGCCTTCGCATCATCCCCTTTTGAAACGATAGAACTAGCCGAAGGAGGGGTTGATTCGCCCGCTGAACCCTTAGTCGTTTTATCGTAGAAGCGTCCCAAGTCTTCCGCTTCAGTTCCCGGTGACAAAAACTCGACGACCACAGTGGGCGGATTGTCTTCTTGCCAAAGTACATAGCTGCGGCGTAAATCTCGCTGCTCATACAACCGAGGAACATCGACGACCAAGAACCAATCCGGACGCTTGTGCCACAGGGGATGACGCACGGTGTAGTAGAGGTTGAGGCTAGAAGCGGTGAAGCAGTTCTCTCGACTATAGCCTGTTAACTTCAGGGTGCGGCTCAGGAGTTGGGGTTGGAGGTCATGAAATTCGTCGGGCAAACCAGGCTCCTCTGGGTCTTCACTGGGCAAATCATACATGGTTGGCAGGATATCTTTGGGCGATCGCGGTGGATCATCCTGCTCAATGTGGATTACAGCATCGGTTGCCAATAGTCTATGAGTCTTCAGAACCATGGTTCAGAGTTCAGATTAATCAGGTGAACCTCTACGTCTAAATTCTACTGTCCTTTCAAAGTTTGTTTTTGGTTGCCCGATACAGTTTGGCTTACTGTTTGGGGTTGGCGCGAATAAAATCCGTCAAACCTAAGTATTTTGGGGCAGTGTTGATATCTTGATTTTGATATTCCAGTGCGCCCCAAAAACCCCATTTACTCGGTGCTGCCACATCATTAAACTGGTTAAACAGCTTGCCGCCGCTTTGCTTCCATTGGTTGAGATACGCTGTGTAAACCTCTCTCATGCGGGGGCTGCGATTGACGGCGGTAAAAAGGGTCGTCATTTTAGCCACCTTGTCTTGTGGAAACTGGTAGCTCGTCAGGTGTGCGCCGCCTTCGTATGCAACCAGAGCAACGCCAAACCGTTTGGCAACCGTGGCATTGCCATCAAGCATCGCTTTAATTTCCGTGGGCATTTCTTGCATCATGCCGTCAATAATTTGATCGGGGGTGAGATTGATCGTGGTGTTGACGTTTTTAACATCGTTGATATTGCTCCAGCCATCTTTATCGGTATCGCCCAATCCGTCGAAGTAGGGCGCGATCGCATACACATCCGCATGTTTGTAGGCATCTTTCCAGCCTAAAATCTGCTCGGCAACCCAGGGATTGACTGCCTGTCCTGCCAGCACCCTCACCAAGCGCGGCTTGCGATTTGCCCCAAATACGTCTTCCCAGATTTTGAACATTTCCACGGAACGCTGCGAATAATAGCGCAAGCCTGCCCCCCAACTCGTGTCATCTAATCGTTGTGCCAGTCCTTTCTCTCCAACATGTTTTGCCTGACTAAACATACTGTTCCAAACTTCGTTGGAATATTCCACATGCACCTTGAGCGAGGGATCGAGGCGATCGCGCACCATCACCGCAAACTGACGCACATAGTCATCGCTTGCTTGGGCTGGCAGGGTAAACCACGGATCGATTTTGAGCGTGTTTGCCAGTTGAATCAGGTGTTCTAACGCAACGCCTTTTTCGCTTGCCTGAGATGGACTGCTGGGGGTGGCGCGATCGCTCCAGTTGACCAGTTTAGAATTATTCGTGGCTGCCCAGTCCATAAACCTGAGGGTGGTGAATGGCTTCAACCGCTCCAACAGCACAGGATGAAACGGCTGGGTTTGATAGGTGTTCTCAAATCCCGGCATGATGAAGCGGATATTGCGAATCGGATTGCTTGGATTGGTCTCCAAAATTTTGAGAAACACCCCTTCCCCGTCGATGGTCACATCCACCGTCATTTTTCCAGGAGACTGGCTGATAATTTTGGCAGTGTCGAAGGTAAAGCCCAGTTTGCCATCCCCCTCATACAGCAGCGTGTATTTGCCAGCGGGAAAATGCTTGCCAATCATCATCACGGTTTCGGCAGTTTGCCCAGTTTCCAGGGACGCAATCCAGCCCTCACGAGTCAGCTTGAGCGTGCCGCCCTGACCCCAAGCTGCGCCTTGCCGCTGTGGAATCCAGGCGCGTGAGGTTTTAAACGCATCCACAAACGCCCACTGGCTTGACCAGTCGGCAATCCCGGCGAGGTTTGTGCCCACACTGGTTTTTGTCTCTGCCGCGATCGCGCTGGTATTGTCATCATTTTTGGGGACGAGCGCTTGAAGCGGATTGCTACCTGAGCGTTGCAAAAACCAGGCAAGCCCAAAGGTAGACAACAGGGCAACACCAATCAAAGCGGCATTTATGGAGCGTTTGCTGTATTTCATCGGAACTTTATGGCTAAAACTCTCTACTTTTTTAGGCTACCCGAATTGACCGCTAACCCAACCCTGTTGCCCCAGCGTAAGGGATGACTTGTGGATGAAATTGTCCCTTGAAGAGAATTGTCAAGAGTGTGTGAAACCTAAGGAAATAAGGGTATTTACGGGCTTAAATCAGTTAGAACGTTAGGGTGTTAGAGGGATCTACGCGATCGCACGGAAGTATTTCGATCGCCTCACTGCTGAAAATTTCTTCAGCCCGTTTTCCGTAAATTCACCTGTTCCGTCACTCATCCTAGTTTTATATGAAATATGTTGCCGCGATCGCGTCTTTTCTGCTGGCTTCTGTCCAGGCTCCTGCTCTGGCACAACTAATCATCAGCGCTCCCGACGGAACCAATACGGGGGTAAACCAAGCTGGCAACACTTTCAATATTACGGGCGGCACTCAGGCAGGCTCTAACCTATTTCACAGTTTTCAGCAGTTTGGATTAAACGCGGGACAGATTGCCAACTTTCTCTCCAATCCCGCGATCGCCAATATTCTCGGACGAGTGACAGGCGGCGATGCCTCGATTATCAACGGACAAATTCAAGTCACAGGCAGCAACGCCAACCTGTTTTTGATCAACCCCGCTGGGATGATTTTTGGGGCAAACGCCAGTTTGAATGTGCCCGGTTCCTTCACTGCCACCACCGCCAACGCGATCGGCATCGGCAACAATTGGTTTAACGCGATCGGCAACAACAATTACGCGGCATTGATTGGCACCCCCAACAGTTTCGCCTTTAATGGACTGCAACCCGGCGCAATTGTTAACGCTGGCAACCTAGCAGTTGGAACCGGGCAAAGCCTGACCTTGCTAGGCGGCACCGTGATCAACACGGGCACTCTGACGGCTCCCGGCGGCACAATCACCATCGCTGCCGTTCCTGGCGAAAACCTCGTCCGCGTCACTCAAGACGGTAGCTTACTTAGTCTCGACCTTCCCCTTGCAGACAGGAATGCCATTAATCCTTCCCTAATGACTCCTGCCTCTTTACCAGAGTTGCTAACCGGAGGAGATTTGAGTAATGCAACTGGTTTAGTCGTTGAGAGAGATAGTTTCGACAGACAAATTATCAGCTTGACAAATTCAGCAGGTTCTACTAGAACGATCTACAGAGCAGACATTCCAAATGATATCATCGTTCTACCAAGTGATAGACAAGCTAAACCTGCGGGTACAGTTATCTTGACTAAACCACTTACTGTCTCAAGCGAGGTGGGTAGTGCATTGAAAATTACAGGTGATAATATCGCTATTTTTGATGCACCCATTCGTGCCGCTGGCAATAATAGTGGTGGAGATATCACATTTACTGGGCTTACTATAGCCGACAAGATTGACATCAACACAACAGGAAGAGTGATTTTCAATAATAATCTCTATAGCTCCAGTTCCATTGCAATTACTGGAAGCACCGTCACTGCTAAGAATATTAATTATGGAAGTTGTTTTACCACTGGCGGCTGTGTTCCGGGTGCCAATGACGTGAGGATTGAAGCAACTGTTGGAAATATTGAATTAGGAAACATTGAAACTTCTAGGCGTACTACTAATAATAAAACGACGTTGATTGCCCAAAATGGAGACGTTTTTACAGGCGAAATTACATCTGGCTATAACGGAATCGCGATTGAAGCTTTGCGATTTTTTCGAGGTGGAGGTTTCAAGCTGTATCCGGCTTCTGCTCCTGGTCAAAACGGTATTTCAAGTCAAAGCGGCATCTTAACGGGTAACATTACAATTAAGCACGGCGGCGAGTCGTTTCAAGTAGATCTGGGAGAAACGTTTATCTTGGCTCCTGGTCGTGATCTTAATGAAGTCCCTGTTTCGATCCCCAGACCATTTATATCTGTGATAGGTACAGGAACATTTGATTTTGTAGTAGGACCTGATCTGATACTAGAAAGGGATGTTAATAATAATCCGACTCGGTTACGAAGTGACGTGAGCGGCATTTCTGGAAATGTTGTGATTGAATTTCTAGGCAATGCATCAGTTGAGGTCGTGACTTTAAACAGACCCTTTAAAGGAAATGTTTATCAGCCCAGTGACACCACAAGGTTAGGTGTTAATCAAGAAAGTGCATCAAGCCCCAATCTGATCGATGCAAATAATGAGCCAGGATTCAGGGTTGGGCAAGAGACACAA
>JBGTAZ010000191.1:0-22105 GCA_041749615.1 Leptolyngbyaceae cyanobacterium
ACTCAATGGCGTAGCTTTCCAACCGTAGCAGACTGGTACTGGGCAACAGCGCTTGAAGGAATTCCATCGGCAGATCACTGAAAGGGGTGATCTATAGTTTCCTCCCTCCTTCTCGGCTTCACCAAAAGCTCGGAAGAACCCTTTCTATTTGTCATAGTGCTAAATCAATCTCATTGAGTCTGTGGTGTTTGTGTTTTCTAGAGATTAGGTTCGAGTACGGGCAGGAAACGGTCAAATTGCATCAACTTCAATCGCTAGAAGCATACAGCAGTTAGATTTGCTCGACGACCCGAATTTGTCTCAATGTCATTTAATTTATCCCTGTTCCGTGGCTTATAAAGATCGTGTTTTGGCAGCACTTTCATCAGTCCTTAATTTAACCCTTCCAACAATTTGGCAACTTGTGCTGGAGCTGGCAGTTGTCCTTGTAAGTTTTGCGGTAGTGAAGAGAATATGCGGTAGGTTGCTACACCGATTGGCTTGGTTGCGTCCTTCAATGCATACTCTACCGTTGTTTTATCTTTCGTCTTACAAAGGATAATCCCAACCGAGGGTTGTTCATGCGGAAGCCGTATCTGGTCATCTAGCACAGCGAGATAAAACTGCATTTTTCCAATATATTCTGGTTCAAACTCTCCAATCTTGAGATCTATCGCTACCAAGCATTGCAACGATCGGTGATAAAGTACGATGTCAATAAAATATTCCTTGTTGCCAATTTCTAGTCGGTACTGGCTTCCAACAAAAGTAAACATCCCACCCATTTCTTGTAAAAAAGGTTCAACTTTTGCCAAAATAGCGGTCTCAAGTTGACGCTCCGAATATTTATCCCCTAGCTCCAAAAACGGAAAAGTGTATTCGTCTTTTACTGCCAATTTAGCTTGATTCTGAACTTCTTCAGAGACTGTAGCCTCAAAATTTGTCTGGTTTAATAGAGTCTTTTCATAATTTTGATTTTCAATTTGGTGCAGTAAGACGTTCTTTGTCCAGCCATATTTGCGGGTCATTCGGATGTAGAACTCTCGCTCTAAGTCATCTTTGCATTTCTCTATAATGACCAAATTATGAGTCCAGCCAATTTCTGCAACTAATGGTTGCAGTTTTTGATTTTGGCTGTAAGTGACGTAGAAGCTTCGCATATTCCAGATGTTACGGACTGAGAACCCACTCATTCCTGGAAACTCTGACTGTAAGTCCTTGGCTAGCTGTTCAACGATCGAGTTCCCCCAGCTTTCTCCTTGTTGGCGAGTCACGATCAGTTGCCCAATGTCCCAGTAAAGCGCAATCAGCTCTTTATTGACTGCCCGAAGCGCCTCATATTGAGCAGATCGAATTCGCTGTTTTATTTCAACGAGGAGACTACCGTAGTCCCCTGAACCTAACTTGCTCACTAAACTTAATCCCAACTTCAATAGAAGAGGTTGGATGCCTCGTCCAGAACTAAACTGTATCAGAAATCAATGAGCGCAAATCAGCCAGTACCTTCTCCAACTTTTTTTGCTTTTTGGGATCATCCCAAATCTTCGATCTCTTGGCGAGTTTCAATACATCATCAATCTGAGTTTTCAGAAGGGGTTGGTCTGCTGCTGCCGCAGCACTAGACTTGAAACTATCAACACACTCTTTAATCTGAGCTAAAGATAAGCCTTGGGTGACCGCTTTCTTAAGTAGGTCTTTGCGCTGCTCCTCATTTTTGACACGAGCGATCGCTTGAGCCTTGGTATAGGCAATCTTACCCTGCTGCAAAGCCTCTAAAACATCTTCAGGAAGGTTAAGTAGGGGAAGCCGATTGTTGACGAATGACTCCCATGTCATCGTTCCCAGCGAAGCAAAAACCGCTTGAACCGCTTCATCTTCTGAACTGCCCATAACGTTATGGGCAACTTTTCCTTTTGCCTCATGCTGCATACGATAAAGCAGCTTAGGTGTTTCATCAACGCTCATTTTTAGCTTGAGTGCCAAAAGCTGTAAGACTCCTTCCGTTTCTTCGATTGGATTAAGATCCTCTCGCTGTAGGTTCTCAATCAGAGCCAGTTGCACTGCTTGCTCATCGGTCAGGTCACGAATTACAGCAGGAACATCAGTTAAACCTGCTTCTTTTGCAGCGCGGTAGCGCCGTTCTCCAGCGACTAACTCGTAGGCATCTGATTCATCAAGAGTTCGTACCAGCAATGGCTCTAGAATCCCGTGCTCTTTTACGGAGAGTACGAGCTGTTCCATCTTTTGGGGATCGAAATATCGGCGAGGCTGTTGAGTCGGTAGTCGAATACGGGCGATCGCTACCGTATTAGGGGTAAGTATGGTTTCAACATCTCCAAACAACGTTACTGGAGCCGTGATTTTGCCTCCGAACACACGCTCACGCTTTGATGTCATCCTAGCTTCTCCATCTCTTTAGCAATTTCGTCTAACACCTTTTTAGCTGGATGCTTAGGGCTATAGACAGCTAACGGCATTCGTTCCATTGAAGCATCTGCAAAGACAGTTGACTTAGGAATAGATGGAAAAATTTTAGCGATTGGGGCAAGCTGTTCTTGGATTGCCTTCAACGTCAGATCATCGTGGGAGTTTCGCCTGTCGTACATCGTAGGCACAAACCCCGCAATTTTGAGATTTCGATTGGCTTTGGCTTTTACCTTTTGCAAGGTCTGCAAAAGCATGTCAGTTCCTTGAAACGCCTTGAACTGAGTCTGAATCGGAATCAGCAGGTAGTCCGTTGCCACTAAAGAAATGTAGCTCAGCATTCCTAAGCTAGGTGGACAATCGATCAAGATGAAATCATACTGGTCTCGAACTGGTTCTAAAGCATCTTTGAGGCGAGTGTCACGCATATAAGCAGTGACTAATTCCTGTTCCGCATCAGAAAGCTTCAACTGGGCAGGCACTAAATCCATACCGTGAATTTGTTTATAAATCGGCAGTTCTTCTTCTGGCACGATTGCGTTATAGATTGTTCGTTCTAACGTGCCTGGTTCCAGACCCATAAACGTAGTTAGTGATGACTGAGGATCAACATCGACCAATAGCACGCGATGCTTTCTTTGAGCCAAACTATATCCTAGATTCACTGCTAAAGTTGACTTGCCAACTCCCCCAGCTTGATTAAATAGTGCAATGACTTTTCCCATTTGTTTCAATGCCAATTGCCGTATGAGCAGCATACCCTAATAAGGATTTCTGATCACATAAATTGATTTAGCAGTTAACTCATCTTTAAAGCTTGAAGAATATCCGATTTTCAAGAGTATGAAACTGAAATTTGCACCAGTCATACTTCTATCGTCGTCTTTTCTGACCCGTCTCTTGGGTTTGTGTACAGTGACTTTTTATTTGTCGCGGAGACACATTAATGTCGCTAAAGCAGCAAGGCTACAGCAGACGGCTTTCCCACTTGCAAGCCACCTGCCAATTCTGATGATCTGATGACTCGGTCGCTCAGCAAATTTTTTCTGTCAGCCTGTAGCAGAACGAGTTTGCTGCACGACACGAATTTGTCTCGACATCATTCAAGTTGGCGCTGTACACCTAGCCTGCATTTTCTTTCAACCATTGCTCAAAATCTTCTAAGCTCTTAAATCTTAGAAGAGCAAGACTCAATGCCTTGAGGCGGTCACTCGGTAGATAGGCAATCGCATCTTGAATATTCTGAGGCAGCTCTATAAATAGGTTTGTGAGTTGCTCTAGGATGAGCAATTGCTCACCCTTCAGACGTTCTTCCTGACGCACTTCCTCACGTGCCTCTTTCCGCAATTCCTGATAAATTACAGACTCTTGCATCAGTTCTCTCCGTAACAATCGTCGAATCATCTGTTTGTCTAATACTAACCCAGCCAATATGCCAGTGGCGGCAGCTAAATTGCTCTGCTGCTGTCTGCCTTGTAGTGCGTCAATTGCTTCTGCCACTTCTCGCAAAACTGAGGAGCGATCGCTCGTTTGACTCAACACAGCATAGGGCAACAGTCCAGGGTGCTGAAAGAAAACCTCGGTGGGTTGCTCCCATAGCCTTACCACTTGAAACTCGTGCCGCAGGCGATTGGCAGTAAACGTGTTTTGCTGCACTAACTCGGAGTCAGTGGGACGTAAGTAAATCACCACTTGCACCAAACGTTTTTGAGGAAACCGTCTAAACACGCGAAGTGCGTAATCTGCCATCCGAAAGGGCATTGTTGAGTCAGGGTCGGTTTGAAACTCACAATGTAAAACCACGTCAGCCGATTGCAGCAAAATCAAGGCATCAGCGCGAATTGGTTCTAGCGACAATTCGGATGGACTCAATTCAGTCAAGGCAATCGGTTCACCCACCAGCCAACTGGCAAAATCGGCTGAGTATTGCTCAACAAGGAATTTGGAAACGTTATCAAACATGGTGCGATTGTACCAGCTTGAGGTTAATGATTTTGAGTCTTTGTATGGAGCGATCGCCCCTCCAAAAACACTAATTTTCACACCTACACTACGGTTATGATGCTTTCGGTGAAAATATAGGCGAATCAGGCACCGATGTCATTTAATTTGGCACTGTACAACAGCAAAGTCATTTCTTTATTGTATTTTTCTCACCAACTTCGCTCCGTGCCAATCTCAGTCATATCCGCCTCAATGAAACAATCTTCTAAATCTGCTTGAGCATCCATTTCATCCAGCAGATCCTCAACCTGCTTATCGAGGTCTTGATCGTCTTGATAGGAGAATGTCAATTCATACTCCCAACTGTCTTGCCCCTTCTTCTGCATCCCATAGCGAGATAGACACACTCGTTCAATCGTCTCCCTCACTTTCTTCTTTCGCCGCACAAACTTGTTGTTATTCTCCACTCTGAGCCAAAGATGCACCTGTGTTGTTCGGGTGGTTGGCGCTGGCTCCCCTTTAGGGCTGATGTATCTGTAGAACGTGGGACGACTGATTTCCAGATGCTCACAGATCGAAGTCACCGTTCGGTTGGGATCGCTGGACAGCGATCGCCCAATCGCAATTTGCTCTGGCGTTAACTTCTGCCGTCGTCCTCCAGTTCGCCCTCTCGCTCTTGCCGCTTGCAGTCCCGCTTGAGTTCGTTCCCGGATCAAATTGCGCTCAAACTCAGCCAACGCTCCAAACACATGAAAAATCAGCTTCCCCCCGCTGGTCGTGGTGTCAATACTCTCTTGTAGTGAACGAAACCCAATTTGCCGACGCTCCAGATCCTCTACCAGCGCAATCAAGTCCTTGAGCGATCGCCCCAAGCGATCGAGCCGCCATACAACCAGAGTATCTCCCGGTCTCACATAATCGAGTGCTTGTTGCAACCCAGGGCGATCGGCTTTCACGCCACTCATTTTGTCGGAGAAGATTTTGTCACACCCAGCCGCTTGCAGTGCGTCATGTTGCAGTGCCAGATTTTGGTCGTCTGTCGAAACCCGTTCGTACCCAATCAACATGGTCAGAAGTTCTAATGTACTGCAACTGTATCAGAACTCGTCGCGTCCACCCTATTTTGATACATAGATTCATTGACAAGTTGTTTTACAGCGTTTGGAGGCTGAAACGCTACTTTGCCCTGACAAACCCCAACCGTAAAACAAACGGTCGTTTGATTGACAGATAACGATTAAGATAAGCGGCGACAGATAACTTTTGCAATCCTATCAAGATCTTTCAATCGCCCGCTTCATCGACTTGTGTACGCCCAGCATGGGCGTGATCTGATGGGGTGCAAGTCCCCTGTGGTGAAACCAGCGTCCAAATGAACCCAACAGTTCCGAGCGACGATAACCACTAGCTGGTCATGTTCTAGACTTGTGGATCAAGTTTAGATGTCTAAGCCAAATTCATAGCGATTGATGAATAGACCCATGACAACATCATGTAACCAAATGGACTTGGAGAAGCCAATCGTTTTTCGAGCTAACCGCTTAATCCGAGTCCGTAAGGTGAGATGTTTGCGTTCAATGGTTTGAGTATTGGCTTTGCCAGCGGTATGAACAACAGGCTCAAGATGGCGTTCATAGGCTCCCCAAGCATCGGTATAGAACTGGGTAATTCCAAATGGCTCCAACAAGGATTTGAGTTCGAGAAATGCAGTATCTTTGTGGTCTGACACCACATAAGCCAATACCGCACCTGTGTGGTGGTCAATTGCATGCCATAACCACCGTTGTTGTTGTTTGGATTGGACAAAGCTCCACATTTCATCCACTTCTGCCTCTACCTCCTCCCATTGACACAGCCGCACGATCGTCTGACTTGGTTCTATCTCAGCTAAGCGCGCTTGATTGATCGATTGCAGATGACGATCTTTTTTTTAATGCTTCAATCACGGTTGTAGGACTAATCTTTAGCACACGGGCGGTATCTCGGATGCCACTGCCGTTAACCGCCATGTCTACAATCTGCTGTTTGACATCTGGCAAGTAGCCTCGGTAAATATAATCTCGCATGAAAGTACTGCGGTTACACTCGGGGTTACGACACTTGTAGCGTTGTTTACCTACCTTAGATCGACCGTGCTTCACTACATTATCAGTGCCACAAGCCGGACAAAGAACGGGTTCCAATACCATGCTGTAAATTGAGCAATAATACCTGTCCGATTTTCTGTTATTTCCACAAGTCTAGAACATCACCGTGGCGCGATCTACTTGTCCCGTATTGGCAGTGAGACTCTAACCTCCAGAGCAATGGTATAAGGGTTTTGCTGTTGAACTGTGGCAGGCGTTTGGCTTAATTTGCACCGTGAACCTAAAACGGTGGTGGAATGAGCGAGATGATCTGTCTTCAGTGTAATGGTTAGGGCAGTTTATTGAAGAGATTTTGCTGATAGAAGTTAAAAGCGAGGCACAACCTCGACCCAGGTTGGTGCTATTTCTGGATGAGGTAGATAGTATTTGCGGCTTAGATTTCTCGCTGCATGATTTTTTGGGTTGATTCGCGCTTGCTATAACCGCCGCAGTCTGAAACCGGAGTATGGACGGCTGACATTTGCACTCATGGGAGTTGCGACACCATCCGATCTGATGACCGATCAGCAGGTGCCCCTTGAATCGTCCCCTAGATAACCTGAGATCGCTCCGTTCCCAAACTGCCATCAGGTGTGATTTGAGCGAGGGCGATCGCAGGAAAACTACCCCACGCTACCAAAACTCCAATATGTCCCAAACGGACAATTCCCGGTAACAGAGATTGGAGCACCGCATTCCACACTGGCTGATTTATTGAACTAATTAAAGCAAAAGTTGCTGTGGTTGGCAACAGGGGGCGATCGATTTGTCAATCCATCTATCTAATGAGATCGTCAATGAGGTTTGTATGAGTTTTATGGATTTACAACTTCTGAGCAAACTGCCACAATTGAGAGCAACCAAACGTGGGTCTGCTTCTCAAATGCAGTTGCGATGTGAGCCAGTCAAAAATCATGAAGCCCCATATCAAAATTAAGATCAGACCTGGTGTTGCGATCGCGCCTCTACCTCATTGGCAGGAGTTTCTTAACGACTCAACCCTTGCCAGAAACCAGCTTCATCCCGATATTGATCGTCTTTTGGCAATGTATGATTTGTCCGTCTGGGTGACTCAGGAGTATCGTCCGGCTGGTAACAGTTGGGATACAGCAGAGTTAATCAGTGGACTAGATCGCTTATATCGGTTGATTTTGCAGCAGGAACGGGCGATTCCTGAGCGTTTAATCCATGAGTTGAAGGCGTTGCCCATTATTGAAGACGCGCAGCCAGGGGCGATCGCTCAAACCGATTTGCCCAACCTATTGCCACAGCAGATGAGTACGACAACGGATGAGCGATCGCGTCGCGCCATTTATCTGGATGAAGCCCACTGCTACAGCCAGGGAGATTCTCGGATTACAGTCGCAGTGCTGGATACGGGCATTACCTTGAGCCACCCGGAACTTCAAGATGCCCTCATCCCTGGATATGACTTTGTAGATGTGATTGATGGGGCAAGTAAGTTTGTGGGAGATTATCTCGGCTATGACGATGTGCCGGATGACGAGGTGGGTCACGGCACCCATGTCGCCGGAATTATTGCTGGGAAGGGGATCAATATGCCGATCGGCGTTGTTCCTCACTGCAAGATTTTGCCCGTGCGGGTGTTGGGTGCGATGGAACGGGGCGGCAAGCGAGTCGGGGCTGGCTTGGTGGATAACATCAATGCCGGGATCAAATGGGCGATCGATCAGGGTGCGGATGTGATCAACATGAGCCTGGGGATTCAGCATACGGGCGGCGGGCTACCCCATCAAGAGGTGGTGGATTATGCGAAGCAGAAGGGAGTAACGATCGTGGCGGCGGCGGGGAATGACGGACAGGAGAACCTTTACTATCCGGGGGCGTTGCCCTATGTGATTACGGTGGGAGCGGTGGATGAATTGGGGGAAATTGCCTCATTTTCCACCTATGGCAAACAGGTGAGTTTTGTCGCACCAGGCACCAATATTTACAGCACCTATTTGCAGAATGACTATGGGTTTTCGACTGGAACGTCTCATGCCTCACCGTTTGTAGCAGGGGCAGTGGCATTGTTGAAAGCGTATGGACTGATGCGAGGAAAGCGGTTACTGGATAATCAGGTGAAGTATGTTTTGAAGCATTCCTCGGACAAGGTTGATACAACGTTTAAACATCCTAAAGCAGGGTTTGGCAAATTAAACCTAATGGATGCGTTGCGATTATTAGAGTACAAGACAAGCGGGTAGAATATGCTGTTCTAGCCAAAGTCATATCAACATAAATTAAAGGTGAAATCATGACGGAATTACTACTTGATCTAGATTTGAATAATGTACAAAATGATGTCTCTGAGATCAGAGATAAATCTCCAAAGAGCCGACACGGAAAAATTAATGGTTCAAGCTTTCAGTCCGAAGAAAGAGCAGATGGCTTTTTCAGAAAAAGTTTATTTCTCCAGAAGAATTCATACATCGAAATCCCAAATACCTTAGAATTTAAGCTTTCAAATGGTCTAACTTTTTCTTTATGGCTTTACTTCGAGGAATACACCAGACCTGATGTGAATCAGGGGATGTCGTACAATCCTGATGTTCTAGGAAACTTCTTTGAATTCTCGGGTTCAGTACAAGATAGCAGTTCTGAATTAATGCAACTTAGTCTTAGGCTATATTACAACCCAGATGACTCGGGTTTTTTTGTATTCAGAGTTGATGACCCGCACGGAAAATTGCAACCAATCGGTGACGAAGGTCGTTCTGTAAGTATTCAATCCAAAGAAATGCCTCGGAACACATGGGTTCATTTAGCTGCTGTTATAGAATTTTCTAAAGAACAGAACGATAAAGTACAACTTAGGCTATTCATCAATAATAAACTTCAGTCCAAAGCGGACGAAATAGTTCCCCGTAGTTTAACGAGTTTGCGTTTGACCAACAATAAGATTGGAGGAGGGGTTGAGTGGAATGTCGCTCATTTCTGCTTGTACAACAAAGCTCTATCTCAAGAAGAAATTAGAAAGGTTTTACTGACCTCGCTCATCTTAGAAGAAGATCCTAAAATTTTAGCAGATATTTTAGGATCTCTTGACAATAAGACTTTAGCTACCGTTCTAGGATCTCTTGATCGTAGTAAGTTCACCGACAAAGCATTAGCAGACGCTTTGGAAAAAATGAGAGAAGAAATCCTAGCAACTCAGAAAGACAGAACTTGGGAATCGCTCAAAGTGTTGTTTGACCTTAAAAAGCGCTAAGTCAGCCTCTTTACAACCAGGAAACAATTTGGATAAGAACCAACTATGTTGCAGTCAAATTCTGTCAAATCTATCACCGATCCATACAGCCAAATTCGTCGACCTCGGCTGGTTTTGGATCAGTTTGCAGTTCAAGCTTTGGAGAAGACTGAAGCTGATCTAAAGGGCGCAAAAACCTTTGAGACTCTTAAGGCAGAAATCCGAGATAAAAAAGTTTTAGAGAATGACATCTTTGACTTGTCTCAAAGGCTGAATCAAACAGGCTTGGACGATGTTGAGCGACTACTATTAGCGACTCCAGAAATTTATGCCGTCATTATCAAGGAATCTCTAGAAGAGATCAGATTTGACTCTACTTCTCAAGACCCTACAGCGCTTTACAATACGGTTCGACGCAAAGCGAGTAATGACTATCGAAAATGGTTCCTGGCTAGATTGCTGGAAGTGGTATTTAGAGCAAGGCGAATTGATGTCACCACTTCCTCTGAATGGCAACAGTTAGATGAGCTGACTTTGAGCCGATCAATTCCGATTCGGCAGGGTCAGGTCGAGCCTGCTGTCATGGATTTGCTCTCGAATATCTATCGTGATGGTGGGCTAGCTCATTATCTGGATAAATATATTGCTGAGCAGACCGCGATTCCGAAAACGGCATTCACTCCAGCGATCCGGCAGGGCATGATTGACTACCTGGTTAACTCAAAGGTAGCGATTCAGCCAACAGACAAACCGTCAACCAACGGCTCTCAAGGTGCGGAACACGAGAAGTACTTTGCCCTTGCCTACAACGAAGCGCTCAAGCTCAGTACGGTTAAAGACGATCCGATCGATCAGATTCGCACCAAAGGTAAAGTTAGCTGGGATTTTACGATCGATGCCTTCGATGATGCCGACGTGGTTCAGGGAGTGATTCCCGACAATATCAAAGCGGCTGGAGCCTTAGACTATGTCTATGCGGTGGGTGAGTTGATGCGGGTATTTGATGTCGCCAATGCTCTCGTTTTGCGCTGGGCAGGCGGTATTCTGGATATTCCCGAAGGCAAAACGGCATATGATCTGTACCGCTTTCACAAGTTGCGAAATGAGCGATCGACCTATGAAGAACGAGCCATGCTCTACAAGCGAGTGCTGAATAAGAGCGATGGCAAGTTGCTCTCTAATATGGTGGCGAATGCAGGATTTCTGCGTTTGTGGCACAAGCTGATGGTGGAAGTGACGACGTACATTGGCAAGTCGGAAGGCAAGCAGATCGGAGATACTTACGTGTCACGGGCGCAGATCTATCAGGCGACGAAAAACTTGCAATATAACCTGACGGAAACTATGACGGGCATGGCACATATCCAGGTGGCAGAAGACTATGCCCATTTGCAAGAGGCGATGGCGATTCTCAAAGCAGAGGAAGTTTTGAATATGTTTGGGGGTCGCCGTAAGACCGTTTGGAGCGTGATTGAACAGGTTGCAAAAGAAGACTTGGGTCTGATGGTGTCCACGGCTCCGCTACGAACCTTAGCCGTTGAGGGTAACAAGATCTTTCAATGGATTGCCGAATTTAATGAAGGGATTGTCCGAGAAGGGGAGTTTCGTGAGTTTTTGAGTGCCTCCGAAGCCTGGATTATTGCCCAAGCCTCACTGGATTCAGAGGAGCCAGCAGCGGATGAGGACGATGACTTTGACCTGAATGGTCATGGTAAGCATGGCAACGATGATGACTTTGGCGATTGGGAGGTTTAAGGACTGAGATGCCAACTAACGAAGACTTAAATGAAGAGTTGAAAGAACAAGCCCGCGCCAGTGCCCGTGCGCTGTTGGCTAAATCGGATACCTTCCTCAATCTAGATAAAGAGGGGCAAATGACGATGTACCGCGACACGGTCAATGCTCAGTACAACGATTTGCTTCATAAACCCGGATTGGTTCAAGCTCAAGGACTATCGGGTGCAATGGGCGATCGCGCTGCCAGTCGTTTAATCGATGAGGGTCGCCATGAGAATACAGATTTGGATCGAACGGGCGATCGCGCTCGTGCCTTTATGGACAGTGTTGACTTTCCGCAGTTTGTCGAAGACCTGCTGAACGGGGTCTTTGATGCCACTCTGAATCTGACGCGGACGCAAATGCAGGACTACATGGCATTACTGAAGGAAGCCACCAAAGATGTGGGCTACTTTATTAATCAAATTGATGATGCCGCCGCATTTAAGTATCTAGTCGAAAACAATGACAAAGATCAATTCGACTTCAAATTCCCTGATGAGGGAGGAGATGCCCCACCGACCATCACTGACAAGAAAAGCGGTAGCCCATTGGATCAGACTAAGGTGATCACTGAAGCCAAGCTCAAAATGGCAGAGGAACAGCGGGCACTCTTGCGGGAAATGATCTTGATGGGAGTCTCTCGGATTGTGGTAGATAGGGGAACGGTTAAAGCTGCGGTAGTTTTTGATGTAAAGGCAACAGAGAACATTGAAAAAACAGACAAGGCTTCTGTCCAGGAGGTGGTTAAGAGTGCCCAGAGTAGTACCAAACGCAATTTTTGGGGACAACGGAAGGCGGGGGATGTGAGCGATCGCAAGCGCAGCAGCATTAGTGTTTCCACAGCTAAGAGTACGAATCAGACTGAGTTGTCGGCAAAAATCACCGGAGAAGTAGAAATTAACTTCAAGTCTGACTATTTCAAGCTCGATAACTTTGCCACGATGTACAGTCGGCAACCGCAGCCAGGGCAAGGCACTGGTCAAGGGCAACTTCCGGCGGGAGGCTAAGTAATGGCGTTGGCGATTCTCCGATGGCAAGATAGCAATGCAAATGACAGCCAATTTCAAGTTGATATTGGGTCTAATCGCTATTACACCTATGCCATTGGCGATCGCTCAACTCAACACCAAAATGGGCTGAAGGTTCTGGAAGATCCAAGTTTCATTTCACCGTTAATTGGTCCTATATCCGAACAAAGTTTAGGTCGCACCCCTTTACAAATTCCCAATTCTCAGCTCAATCGTCAACATCGCTTGATTCAACTCACCAGTTACCGCACCCGCGATCGCGTCGGTCCTGCCCTCTCTGACATTGTTGAAGTTCCTCTCAGTTCTGCTTTTTCAGCCGCTAATCAATCCCCTGTCCTGTCTTTTGGCTTGGAGTCTTCAATGAACCCCCCACCTGTGGCAACGGTGCCCTTTGCTTACAAAGAAGTGCGACCCATACAAACTGCCGAGGCGATGGGCTTCCTGAGTTCAATCATTAAGACAGTCCTGCCAGTGGCTAAACTGTTACCCAGTGCAACTAAGACTATCCAGCAGTTCGTTCCCTCAGGTGGAATCTTAGCCCAAGCCGTCAAGCAAGCAGCCCAGGTCGGAACGCAGCTTTTGCAGGATAAAGCAACGCAAACCTTATTAGTAGATGTAGCCAAACAAACCCTACCGTCTGCAATTACGGCTGATCCTGAGGTGATGAAGCAAATCGAAGCCCTGATTCAGCAAGCTGCTAACGTGCAAGTAACCGGAACGTCAGCCGCCCCTGCAACAAATGGCAAAGTAGCAGTGGCTCAGTCATTGTCTGTTGGCAGGCTGACATCTCGCTATGGCATTAGCAATGTCGCAAAGCCTGGAGCAACGTCATCTGCTTATGCTGAACAAATGATGTTACCTGCGGCATTGCTGACCGCGCTACCGTCATTGATGCCGCTGCTGCAACAGGTTTTAACTCCAGAAACGATCAAGACAGTGATGGATGGGGTTTCTCCGGCGAAGACGATCGGCGCAGTAACCGATGGTCTGCAAAAGATCGCGGGCACGGTCACTGGCAGCATCGAGAAGATCGCCGGACTGGATCTGGAGGCTGGTAAACAACAGCAAGCCCACTTGGAACGGGTATTGGCGAATGCGGGAGATGACGCAGCGGAGAAATGGGCGTATGGTGCAGCGTTAACTAATGCCTTTTCGACAACAACCGTAGCGATTCGTCACCAGCACATCACTACAGTGCGATTGGGGTTTGCTGAGGTGATGACGGTAGTGCTGGGTGGGCGATCGCGCCCCGTTTATTCCCACCATCAAGACCTGGCTTTCCCCTTAACAGTGGAAACCCCACGCCCCATCAAAGACAGCATTGTGCAATTGCTGGTCAAGCATCCGGAGACTCTAGAGATTTTAATTGAGCAAAAGTTTCGGGTGGGAGATGTGACAACGGGTGCATTGTCGGTGGTGCCAAAGTTATCACGGGAGCAGTTGAAGGTACTCTCCCCCAATCAGGAGTATCTGGTCTGTGCGGCTTTGCTGTGGCAAGGGCGAGACAAATCCACGAAAAAGCAGAAGCGCCTGGGCACCAGCATGACCCAGTTGATTACGCTCGTGGGAGACTACTGCTTCGATCGCATTGAGGGCACCGCAGAAGTTGTACCGCTCAACGATGTCGATCGCTTCCGCGACTACTGGCACAAGGTTTGGGAGAGGTCGTTTTCGGAGTCGGTAGGGCGCATCTCGCTAGACTGCAAATATTACCTGAGTCTGGAACCAGAGCGAACCAACCATGCACGTATGGAAACGGTGACGAAGTTTGAGGACAATTCAACGACTCGACTGGAAGGCAAACTGAAGACTGGGTTGATCATGAGTCCCGATCGGCTGAATGAGTTAATCCCACAGATTTCCAGCCATTCCTCGTTGAGTGCAGCGGAATTGGCAGCACTGATGACTCCGGAGTTTCAACAGCAGTGCAGCTATGCCGCCCGGAGTGCGGTGGAGTTTAAGGGCAAGCAGGGGGATACGGTGGGGTTGTGGACCTATCCAGAGATGAAGGTGCAGCGAGTGTTATTGAAACAAGCAGGGCAAACCAATGCCAATGGGCAGGTGTTGGCATTAACGGAACGTGAGGTTTATTTTCCAGTGGTGGCGATCGTTCATTTTATTGGCGTAAGTACGTAAATCAAAACAGGGAAGAATGTATGTCACTAATGACATTTCTACAAAAAGAATATGAACATCGTGACGGTCAGTTAAGCATAAGTGTAAAAGATCTATTTAACTATCTGAACAGTGAAGAATGCGGGTTTACTGCTGCTGACAAGGATTTAGTTCGCAGACAAATCAGAGATTCTAGACTGCATGATAAGACTAAAAGTTCTCTCAAATTAAATAGAGATGCTGAATATAAAACATCAGAAAGTTTTTTCAGCCAACTTGAGGGAATTGGTGACGAGGCAAGAAAATTAAAGGATGTCGTTAAACTTATCTTAAGTTGTGACAGCGGAAAAATCTCTTCAGGAGTAGTTACTTATTCCGGAACGATAAGCAAATCTTACAATTATTGTACGCAAGATTTTGTAGACAAACACGTCATCCCTGAAAAAAATTTAAGGGAAGTCAAGGAAAAAATTCGTGATAGAGAAATTGAAGAAAGTACAGTATTCTACGAAGCTGAAAGTAGTATTTGGAAATTGATCAAGGAGTTAGAAAGTAAACAGTTTTATTTTGAAGAAGTCTTTGAAGAGCTTAGCAAAAAAGCTGTTTCTGAGGGAAAATCTCTTAAATCTGTTGTATTTACATCAGAGGAACCAATAGGATTCATTCAGGCATCTAAAGTTGTAACGAGTAAAGGTAGTGGTAAAGAGGACGTTAATGAAACAAGAGGATATATAAGATATTCAGTTATTAAAACGCCAGTTTGCTATTGTATTAATCATTATGATGGCTCTGTAAAAGACAGATTAGCAAGCAAAGCTAACTTTAGACAAAAAGACGATGACGCATCAACCAGTTACTCTTTTTCTTCCTCTATCTCAGCTTTTTCACAAAGTGTTTTTCCTCATTTCATGACAGGTTTAAATTATGCCTTTTCTGATGAACCTGTTCTCCTTGATGGAATGAAAGTCATGTTTGATGAACTTGCCACAGTGCTTCCAGTTGCTTTACAGTCTAAGACAGCGTCTACTCAAACATCATTTCAATTAGTTAGTGGCGCAATGGAAATAATAATTCAAAATGCAGTCTATCTTCCATGGCCAGATAAAGAACTTTCAGAAGCGGCGCAGAGTGCCATCTATTCTCTGCCTAACATTCACCCAAACATATTAACTGGAATACATCGTCTGAGTGATCCAGAAATCCCTACTGGAATATATAAACCCCTCAAGGATTTAGATCCGAATGCCAAGCTTTACCTTATAGCACACGGTCATAAAGACCTTCCGAAATTTACTATTGCTGGTCATGATGGTACTGGCAGTGGTAGTTTTACACCAGATGAACTTGCTCATTGGATGGAGAATGATGGGTTTAATAAGGAACATCGGGAGCTAGAACTCCTTGTTTGTCATGCAGCTCAATCCATTGGAACAAAATCCATCATCGAGAAAAGGCAGAAAATTAATAAGGAATGGGAAAAAATAAAAGAATCAGGTATTTCAGAAGTAGAGAAAGAACGACAGAAACAAAGATTAAATGAAGAGTTTAAACGCTTAGATACTGAACCATCTGAGTTTAAATATTCTGAGCAACTTATACCAATGGCTGCTCAGCTTATTCAAGCACTTAAAAATCGAGGATATAGTAAGATCCGGATGATTAGTTATGAAGGACCAGTTAGACAAAAATTTGGTGAAAAGAATCCGTATGATTTATATGATTATCTTCTGAAGGAAAGGGAAGATTTGAGAGGTAAAGGTCAAGTTTGGGTGGAAGTTGATGGAGTAGATAAACCTGGTGCAGATTACAAGAAGGTTTGGTTATAGGTTGGCTTAAATCTCTAAAATAAGCTTCTAGAGCGAATGAAAAACACATCAAAAAATACACCTCTTACCGCATTAGCTCATATAATCCTGCAGCTTGCCAACCTCACCGATCGCCTCGAAGATCCTGATACATGTCAAACCCTAGAAATCGAACAAGTCACTGTCAAGCTGCCGATCGAACTCAATGTCTCTGTCACCGATGAGAACACCGTCACCCTCTTCAGTTCTGCCCCCACCCAAACCGTCGAAACCACCATCCTTCCTGTATTCCACCGCATGAGTCTCAGAATCGTCGCTACTGATGGTCAATAAAGCCAACCAGTCCTGGAATTTACAAGCTTTTCTAGATTCCCTAATTTATGAACTAGACAAGGCACAGGACTTGCTGTCGGTGAAAGGGTTGAACCGCAAGCTTACCTACATGGTCAAAGACATGAACCTGGAACTGCAACTCTTCCCTGAATTCGACGGCGACACGGTTCGCTTCACCACCGCCAAACCCGGTGACACCGGAGCCGCCAAAATCTCCTTTCAACTCGGCTCCATTCGCGACCACCAAATTCATGAAGTCAGTCGTCCTCCCCTCACCCACGACGACATCTCCCTGGAAGCGATCGGACTTCCTGAACCGCAACAAAAAGAACTGAGAAAACTTGGTATTCAATCTGCTGAAGACCTGCAACGCACGGTCGAAGACCGCAAAATTGACCTGGAAAAGATTACTGATCAGAAGTTTGACTATGGCAACTTGGCAGATGCGATCAACAAATCCCGCCGCAGCCACTACCCGCCCAAAGTGTCTCAGGCTAAAGTTTCTCAGGCTCAGGGTAAAACCATCCTCACTCTGGAAGGCGAAAACCTGGCAATGGCTCAATCCCTCACCGATTTTCCCGCTGCCGTGCTCAACGATCGCCCCATTCAGGTACTCTCCGGCACCGCCAACCAACTTCAAATCCAGCTTGATCCCGACTCCCTGCAAGGCGAATCCCACAGCCTTCAAGTCGCTCTCGACCCCTACGCCGTTTTCACGATGAACCTGCAACCTTAGCTGAATCACTCCATCGTCACCCGTTATGTCTAGCTATCCTCCTCACCGCAATCGCCTTCTAGCTCTGGAACAAGAACTCCAGGCACGTCGAACCGTTGGCAATGGGAAGCGGAAGCAGCGTCCCCCAAAAACGTCAACCCTTTCTGATACTCCTTCCCCCGCTTCACCGCTCCCCTCCTCTTCCTCACTATCTCCCTGGCAAGTTCTTGCCAATCGCTTAACTCAAAACCATCCAATCAGGTACATTCCCAAAACTCGCAAACCAGACCTGCCTCTGCCTGACCTCACTCCAGAGCAATCAACTGCATCAGTGCGGCGATCGACTGTACCATACCAACAGAAATCACCCCCAATCCATCCCCCCATCACTCCACTACCTGTATCTGTTACTCAATCAATTGATCCAGTTCCATTAGACGATGACGCTTCTCTGGATAACTGGCAAGACCTCGCCGCCCAGATCCGTCAGGCTCGATCGCCCCAACCTCAATCACAACGGCAGTCAGCGCTCCTCCCGTCTTCCGCCCCACCTGAAACAGAAATATTTGAAGTAGAGGATTCTACTACGTTAGAGATCGTCCCAGCATACCCAACGACAGAAACGGCGATCGTTCCTGCCAAGAAGGGAGCTTTAGTGCCTCACTCTCAGGCAGATCGAGGGATTCTAACCCGTTATGCTCCAACAACAACTGGTTTATTGGTGGCAGCTTGGCGATCGCCCCAACTACAACGTGCCATTCCCCTCTTAGCGGGCTTCATCCTCCCCTGCGTTCTATTCAAGGCTCAGTTTTTACCCTCTACTCCCGGTTCTCAAGTTCCATCCACTGGTGACATCCTATGCGTACCCCGAAAAATCGACTCCAGGAATTAGCCCAAAACCTGCATCGTCGTCAGGCTCAGAAACAATCTTCTGGGCAGGGGCAGCAGGACAATGGCAAACCCTATGTAGAAGCGAAGTCCTTCGACCACAATCAGCCGATCAACTTGCACAGTTCAGGGCAGGGGCAAAATCGTCCTCGCAGTCAGCGTGGATCAGTAGAGGCAATGGCATTTGACCACAATGAGCCGATCGAGTTGCGCTACAACAACCAAGAGGCTGGTAGTTATGTGCCCAGTTCCTCCACCTACGCTGCTGCCCACTCCGTTGCCCCCGATGCAGACTTCGGATCTGAGGCATTTGAGGTGGAAGCCTTTGATGCTGAGCCTGTAGCTACAGCCTATTCGATGTCGCTGATACCCGAAGTCGTGCCTGAGCGATCGCAACCTTTACCTACCAAATCGGCAACCCCTCCGGTTCAATCCTCTGGCACAGATACCAACCCTGCACCAGCATTCTCTGCACCCAAAGAAGTTGCTACCGCTGATGACTTCTTAGAAGATTTGCAGGCGATTTTGAAGAAAGAGAAAACCTACGATGGCAGTAGTAAACAGGTTGTCGATGTCTCTTCTCAGGCAACTCAGCTTTCTACTCCAGCCCCCATCCCCCGAGAACCTTCTACTCCTACTTCAGCACTTTCTACGCCCCCAGCGCCCCAAGAACTTACAAAACAGGCTTCTCCCCATGACGTATTCGATCGTCTGGCACAGGGCATCCCTCCCGAACCCTCCCCCACTAATTCGCCTGCACCCCAAGCCACCTATTCCAGCGCTCATAGTGTATTCGATCGCATGGGCAAAAACATGGCGTTTGCCAACTCATTTGACCTGGGAACCATTTCGCTTCAGCAACGCTTTGATGAGTTTGATCGAGTTTTGGATAAGGAGGAAAGAAGCCTGGATCACACACAAACAAAAATGTTGTCGGTAGATGGTAGCAATAACTATGGCAGTAGCTCTGAAAATTTTTTATCCCAGGCACAAGCCTTGACAAAGGATGAAGAAGCAATAACTAGAAAAACTGTAGAACGCTATTCATTTAAAAATCGAGACTCTCATGGCATAGGGTGGGAGGGGCTTAAAGCTGATTACGTTGGAACAGAAATGATGGCAAAGATAGCTGAATATAGAAAAGAATTAGTTGATCAAAGATTAAGAAAAGCAATCGAAGCGACAGGGCAAAAGGGTTTAGTAAATTTTGGTGATACAGGTAGCTCAGATCCTACATCTGATTATGATGTGCAGCTTTATGACACCGGCAAGCTCAAGGGAAATCCGGGTTTAGTCATTAAGAAATTCTATGAAGATTTTAGGATAGAGTTTGGCATGGAATCTGGCACATTGTTTGACACGAACATCTATGATCCATCCTATAGAATGCCGCGTCCAATGGTTCCCGAATTCGACCTGATAGCCCAAGTAGAATCGGAAGTAGATGAGAAGGATGATACAAAACACATTCAAGATGCTGGTGCTTTCGCCAAGATTCGCAAATTCATGACCCAAAAAGAATGGAAAGATTATAAAGAACAACTATTAACTTCGTTACAAGGAAGTTCATCTGAGCTATCAACAGAAAAAGCCTTGACAGAAGCAGAATTACTGTATGACGAATATCGTAAACAGCTAAATCAAACATTGCAAGAATTTGATAGTCACAAACAAGAGTTTACCAATTTACAGGATAAAGAATTACGTGCCAAAAATGAGCTTTATGTACTTCACCTTGAAGTTGTTCAACAATGGCGAGAAGAACAGCTTAAATATTTAGAAGAATATAGTTCTGTACAAACAGAAAAAGAAAAAATCGAGGCATGGGATAAACTCGTATCCGCAACCAAAAAATTGAAAAGATCTATGGTTATTGCTACGCTCTGGGCGCATGAAGCTTACCACAGCGAGGGTCCAATGGCAGACGTAGTTGGCATTGGACAGAGTGCATTTAAAAAAGCTGTGAAGGAAGAGGAGAAAACTATACCTCTTAAAGCACAAAAGTTTTTCTATGGTGATGAAAAGCAAAGGGAAGACGATCCAAAGTACAGGAAAGCCAGTCTGACTCGACAAGGTCTAACAGTATGGCAGCAGCTCTGGTCTGCTAATGAAAACTTTGGGGATGCCCTTAAAGATATAAAGCACTATAGTGATTCTAAATCTCATCCTTTTGAGAAAACAGCTATCCAAACCTCTAAATATGTAGATCGATTACTAACCATAGCAGAATCATTAATTCCAGAAGAAGTTAAGAAATGCAAGGCTTTAAAAGAATTAAACAGTCAAATTTACGGACAGAGAAAAATGCCTTTCGATAAAGCGTTAGAAGAGTTAAATTCTGATTTCTGGAGGGACTTTAAAGAATCACTAGCTTTATTAGCAGACCCAATTTCAGAATTAGCAGACCCAATTTCAGATAAAGGTAAAATCGAATTCTACAAAAAGGCTTTGACGAAACTCAATTTAGACATAAATACACGGGTGCGAGAAAAATTAGGGTAGTTTGTATTTTTCAAGACTGTTCTAGTCTAAATACGTCTGATTCTTCTAGCTGCCCCTCTGCCAATGCAATCTTTAGTAGATAAAGTCTCGACTTCTAGTTCCATTAAGTATGCTCTTCACTAAGTTACTCATCTAAATTCATAAAAAAATCATGCAAGCTCTGTCAAGAATTAACTTAAAACTTATAGCAATCATTCTTCTTACTAGTTTCTTCTGTCTGATTAGCATTCAACAAGCATACTCACAGGGTGTCAAAGGTTTTGGTCTTGATGGCAATAATCTTGCATTGAATATTGCAAATAGCCTTCAACCGCAGATCGAAAAAACGATTTCGGCAACGATCAAGCCTTATACTGACCAAGCAGATATCTATATTAAGAAAATTGATACTTATCAAAAGCAAATCGAAGGATATCAACAACAGTTGAATGTAATCCCCAAAACCATAGAGCAGCAAGTTGATAAAAGTGTGAGTGGTGTCACTCAACAAGTTCAGGATGAAATCAACAACATCACAGTGCAGGTGAAAAATAAACTAGATGAATTAAAAAGTGAAGTGAATAGTGCCATTACCAGCTCCATCCAAACCCTTACTTGGGGAATGCTCGGTATTGATGGCTTGATGACGGCTATAATCACCTGGGTCGTGGTTCGCAGAGTCACTCGGCAACTGAACAAGGAAATTGCTAATTTAACCAACATTATCAGCGGGTTAGAAACTCAGATCAGCCAAAGTGTTGAGAGCGTTGCTGATGGCGTTCGCAATCAGATTAATACAGGTATTACAGACTCCACCTCCAAGTAAATATGTTGCTGAATTGAGGACGCTGGATGGAACCCACTATGCCTCCAAGATCTGACCCTTCCCGTATCCTGGAAACGAATCAGCCCCTTTCCCAGTCCCTTCTCTGGCAATTTCAGCGTCATTTCTTTGCCCAACAGGGTATCAACGCCTGGAACGACGGTACTGTTCCCCACTACATCACCAGTAACCCCTTCATTGCCAATGCTTACGCCAAGGTCGTCTTCGGCTTCCTGCGCGACTGGCAGTCAGAGATCGATCCCCTGACTGACTGACAGATTTTCTCGCATCTGGGCATTAAGCAGTACTGAGTCGTTGTTCTCGGGGAATTGCACAATCGACCGTAGTGCCTCTAAAGTAGAGGGGTTGGCGCTTGACGAGTAGAGATTTTGAGGGGATGCAAGGATCTAGATCTAAAGCCGAGTGCAGAGCAACCCTGGTTGGAATTGTCCAGCCTTGTACTAAAGCTTTG
>JBGTAZ010000192.1:0-8060 GCA_041749615.1 Leptolyngbyaceae cyanobacterium
ACTCAATGGCGTAGCTTTCCAACCGTAGCAGACTGGTACTGGGCAACAGCGCTTGAAGGAATTCCATCGGCAGATCACTGAAAGGGGTGATCTATAGTTTCCTCCCTCCTTCTCGGCTTCACCAAAAGCTCGGAAGAACCAGAATTTGTCGTTCCCTGCCACTCATGCTTTTGAGGCTTGCCTAAAGCTGAAAGAACTGATGAATAAGGATTCTAGGCGATTTATGTTTTTGACAATTAATGTATCGAAGTGGACATATAATTTGTCGCTCTACAGCTAAAACCCTCTCTGGTAGAGGGTTTTGCCGTTTCTGGTATGGCTTTTAAGACTTGACCTATTCTCACTAAGAACGCTTGACCTGGTATTTTTCAGGCATTTCTGGTCTAATTTAGGTAGAAAATTGGTAGACAGATTTAGCCTTTGAAACTTTTATGTCACCTAATTCAAACATTGGCGGACAAACTGGTAGACGGCAAAAGGCAGCGAAGGGAACAATTAAGATTGAAGCCGATAAGGGATGGTTAAGACTTCGATTCACTTACCAGGGCAAGCGTAAAGCACTAGCTCTAGGATTGCCAGACAGCAAGGCTAACAAAAACGGCGTTGCATAATGAAAAGATGAATAGAGGCTAAATCTGATGCAATGTCCTGAGTGCGGTTCCAGCCGTATCCGTAAGAACGTTAATCGCAGAGGCAAACAACATCACATCTGTGTTGATTGCGCTCGCCAATTCATCGACGACTATACCTCTATGCGAGGTTACAGCGATGAAACTCACACCCCGATTCAAGCATCCTTGGCGGGGGGATTTCCTAAATGCAAACTGAAAGCTGATAAAGTGGCAGGTGTAATTGAACTGGATAGTGTGACCAGTTTGAGCGGCATTCCTGCGATCGCCTGAGATTATAAACTCGGCAATCGTTCCGCCCTAGAATGGATTTTGGATCAATACAAAGAAAAGAAACCCAAAGATCCAACGCTCGCTAAACTGTTCAATACTTATCGCTTTGTTGATTACAAAGAACAGGTGATTGAACTATGGCAAAAAGTCTGCGCCGTCAGCGTTGAAACGATGAAAATCATTCAACAAATGTCCGACACTTGATTTAACGCTCTACTTCTGAAAGGTTGTTTGAGAAAGTATTGTCTGTGATTCTAGATTCAACGATCGCAGTTTCAGTGCAAATCAGCTTCCCAGATGGCGATGTAGATGCGATCGCGATCGTTTCGCTCAATCGTACCTTTGAGAGTTGCGGTAGAAAAAGTGTATTGATTAGAATTCCGCTTCCACACGCTGTTAAATCCTTCCTCGATCGGAGCCGTGAGGCTGCCATCTAACATACCGTTGAGGGTTTCTATCATGACGGTGCGATCGACGGATTGGGCAAAGGAGGCTTCAGTTTGCCGTACCTTAGCGGTGTCTTTGTCGTATAAGTAAGCCACTGTCACCTGATCGGGCACCAGATCATATTGGGCAGAGCGGGTATTGTTCCAGTAGCCGGTGCCTGATTTGGAAGGTTCGCCCAGTTTTGCAATAATCGTTTGTTCGGCAACGCCTGTAGTGAAGCCGGGTACGGGAACATTGACACCGCCGCTGTTATCGGTGCTTGAGGGTTGCGGCGATGGAGAAGGGGGGGACGGTTCAGGGGATGGTGTGGGTGTGGGCGTGGGAGTCGGGGAAGCGGGCGGCGGCGGGGATGGGTTGCTGGGGGATGGCGTTACATTTTCTGGAGTGGCGATGGGAGTGGGCTGTTGGGTAACTTCGGGCGATCGCCCATTGTGCCAGATCGCTCCTAATGCAGCGGCGATCGCGCTGGCAAGCATGGCAACGATTACAAAAATCCAGGTTCCCTGCCGCGATCGCGGAGGGTCGATTGCTCGGTTTGGCGCGATCGTGGGAGAGGGCAAATTCGCAGGACTGTAGGCGTGAGTTGCCATTTGGGAAATAGGATTGCCAAGAGGATGACCAGCAGGATGACCACTAGGCACGGCAGGCGGCGAAGACTGGAGAGATGCACTCGACAGCAAACCCAGCCACTCGGCGATCGTTTGGGGGCGATAATGAGCATCAACTGCCATCCCCCGCACCACGGCTTGATTAGTGGCTGGCGTAATCTGGGGAACCAAATCGCGAGGAGCAGGCATGGGTTGCCGATCGCGCAGAATTGCCGCGATCGGCGCATGGGCAGTCAACAGCGCATATAGAGTGGCTGCCAACCCGTAAATATCCGTTGCGGGGCTACGTTTTGCCTGCGCCATGTATTGCTCGATTGGCGCATAGCCCGCCGACGTAATGCTGGTGTGGGCTTGGGTGGCACCCATCGTAAACTCTCTGGAAATGCCAAAATCAATCAGCACCACATCTTGGGTGCCTTGACGCAGCATAATATTTTGGGGCTTCACATCTCGATGCAGTAAACCGTTGGCATGAACCACCTCCAAGGCGGCTGCAACTTGGCGGATGTAGTGAAGTGCGGTCGCTTCAGACAAGGGGCGATCGGGAAACACCACTTCTTCTAAGGTGTGCCCTGGAATGTAATCCATCACAAGGTAAGGCATCCCATCTTCCACAAAAAAGTCGCTGACTCGCACAATATTAGGATGGCTACACAGCGCCAATCTCCGCCCCTCATCTTGAAACTGCTGCTGTACCTGAGTAAACTCCAGATTTCCCTGATTCAGCGCATTCAGCGTTTTAATCACCACCGTTTGCTGGAGATAGTGATGGGTTGCCCGAAAGGTAATGCCAAATCCACCCTCACCCAGCAAGTGATCTAGGGTATATTTGCCGCTTTGTAATGTTCTCCCAACCAGCGAATTCATGCCAAACCTTTCTATGATGAACCTGCTCGTTTATTCTCCTTCAAGAATAGACAATACCAGAGCAGATTAGTCTAACCCCTGAACTTACCCCAAGCCAGATTTAGCTTCTTCGGCAACTTGGTCTACGGGGTCTTGGGCTAAAGTTTCCAGGGTGATTTTGGCTTCGGGGTTTGCCAATCGACCGAGGGCTTGGGCAACCCGATAGCGGACTTGCCAATCGGGGTTCGCCGCATGACCGATCAGGAGAGGCACGGCACGGGTATCGCCTAGTTCACCAAAGGAACCGATCGCCGCCATTTGCATCAGTTCATTTGAGGAGACGATCGCGTCTTCCAACAGTTCAAAGCCGCGTGGATCGCCCAATTCTCCCAACGCTGCCACAATGCTAAATTTGACCAGCCATTCCCCACTGGTGTTATACAAAAATCGCAAATCCTCAAAGGCTTCAGTCAGCTTGAGTGCGCCAATGGAATCCGCAGCGGCAGCTTGCACATCGGGTTCAGCATCTTGCAAGCGATCGCGCAGGGTTTCCAGGGTTTTCTCCCGATCTTGATTACCCAAGGACGATAACTGGCTGACAGCGGCATAGCGGACTCGTGCGTTCACATCATCCACTGCTTGCAAAATCATACCGAACGTAATGCTAGGGTCGAGAGTCCGCATCTGGTTTACGGCTCTAAGGCGATCGCCCAGATCAGCGGAATTTAAAAGTGTTTTAACCGAATCAGGCGTGATGTCCATAAAATTTGTTAGTAAATAGTAGTTTTAAACAAAAAGTAAATTCTCTTCCCTAGCCCTGATCCGCCGCCATAGAGCGAATAATGTCGCCACGAGTCAGGATGCCAATCACGCGATCGCTCGCATCCACCACGGGCAAGCGATGCACTTTGCGATCGTGCATTAATTGGGCAGCATTTCGTAGGGGCTGATCGGCGGCGATCGTCACGAGATGCTCAGCAGTCATGGCTTCTCCCACCGTTTCACCCAACGCTTTATGCACTTCGCGTTCGTATTGGGTAGGGTTTTCGAGATAGATCACGCTATCTAAAAACATGATGTAGGGCGGCATGGTGGCTCCCGTTTCGCGCCACATTAAATCTGTTTCAGAAATTACGCCCACCAGTTTGCCAGTTTCATCGACTACGGGCAGACCGCTAATGCGCTTTTCTGCCAATATTTTGATGACCTCGATCAGCGGCGTGTCGCGGTTCGCTGTAATCGGATCATGGGTCATTACATCCCCAACGGTCTTAGCCATAATTCAGTTGCGGGTTCTACACAAGGTCTGAACCTATTGTAGGGAATAGCGGCGATCGCCCAACCAGACTCAACAGGTTGTTACATCTGCTAGCTCCTAGCCGCCCAATTCTCTAGTATTGTGTCAATTTACAGCGGTCTGAAGGAATTTCTGCACTCGCTACCTACACTGGCTACATTCCCTCGCTACATTCACCACTGCGATCGCCAAAGCACAATCCATTCACACGATACAATGGGTTGAAGCATCTGCATTGTTCATGCAGCCTAAGGGAGATCAATCACGCATGGGAAGAGTCGTCGGCATAGACTTAGGAACTACGAACTCCGTGGTTTCGGTAATGGAGGGCGGTAAGCCAGTAGTAATTGCCAATGCGGAAGGAATGCGAACCACCCCTTCTGTCGTGGGTTTTAGCAAAGATGGCGAACGCCTTGTCGGGCAAATGGCACGACGACAAGCTGTACTCGACCCACAAAATACTTTTTTTGGCGTAAAGCGATATATCGGGCGAAAGTATGCCGAACTGACCCCAGAATCGAAGCGAGTTCCCTACACCATTCGCAAAGACGATTTGGGTAACGTCAAAATCAAGTGCCCCCGCTTGCAGCGCGACTTTGCACCAGAAGAAGTGCAATCGATGATCTTAAAAAAATTGGCAGATGAGGCAAGTCGCTATTTAGGGGAGCCAATCACCGGAGCCGTGATTACCGTCCCCGCCTACTTCAACGATTCCCAGCGCCAAGCCACGCGGGATGCGGGGCGGATTGCGGGACTGGAAGTAAAGCGGATTTTGAATGAACCCACGGCTGCTTCGCTTGCCTATGGACTCGATCGCCAGGTTAGCCAAACGATCCTGGTTTTCGATCTAGGCGGCGGCACCTTCGATGTCTCGATTTTGGATGTGGGCGATGGCGTGTTTGAAGTGAAATCCACTTCTGGCGACACCCAGCTAGGCGGCAACGATTTTGATAAAAAAATTGTGGATTGGCTGGCAGAAAAGTTTATTGAGCAAGAAGGCATTGATTTAAGGCGCGATCGCCAAGCCCTGCAACGCCTCACCGAAGCCGCCGAAAAAGCCAAAATCGAGCTTTCCGGTGTCACCATCACCGAAATCAATCTGCCCTTTATTACCGCCACCGCAGACGGACCCAAACATCTCGAAACCCGCCTCACCCGCGCCGAATTTGAAGGCTTCTGTGGAGATTTGCTCACCCGGATTCGAGGACCCGTGCGGCAAGCTCTCAAAGATGCAGGCATGAGTCCCGTGCAGATTGATGAAGTGGTTTTGGTGGGCGGTTCTAGCCGGATTCCCATCGTCCAGCAATTGGTTCGCAATTTTATTGACAAACAGCCCAACCAAAACGTGAACCCCGATGAAGTCGTGGCAGTCGGTGCGGCAATCCAGGCAGGCATTTTGGCAGGAGAAGTCAAAGATATTTTGCTGCTGGATGTGACCCCGCTGTCCTTTGGGCTGGAAACGATTGGCGGCTTGATGAAAAAGCTGATTCCTCGCAACACCACCATTCCAGTACGCCGTTCCGACATTTTTTCCACGGGAGAAGATAATCAAACCCTGGTGGAAATTCATGCGCTGCAAGGCGAACGAGAGATGAACACGGGCAACAAATCCCTGGGACGATTTAAGCTGACGGGCATTCCACCCGCGCCCAGAGGCATTCCCCAAATCCAAGTCTCTTTCGATATTGACGCTAACGGCATTTTGCAAGTCACGGCAATGGATCGCACCACCGGGCGAGAGCAAGGGATCACCATTCAGGGTGCTTCGACGCTGAGTGAAGCAGAAGTGAACCGGATGATTCGGGATGCTCAAGAGTCTGCTGCCAGCGATCGCATGAAGAAGGAAAAAGTCCAAAAGCGCAATGATGCCGAATCACTCATCTTCAAATCAGAACGGCAACTGCGCGAGGCAACCTTAGATTTTGGGATGCAGTTCGTCACCAGCTATCGCAGCCGAATTGAAACCACCTCTCGCCAACTGCGGGAAGCGTTGGCTCAAAATGATGAACGCGGCATCGATCGCTTTCAAGCCGATCTGCAAGATGCCTTATCTGATCTCACCCGCGAAGTGTATCAGCGCAACAAACAAGAGGAAGAAGAAGATAGCCTGTTGGGTGCGATTAAAAGCTTCTTCACCGATGACGATGATGATTACTATGACTACGACGATCGCCGCAGTGGCTATGGCAATGACCGTTATGGCACCAGCTACGGCACCAACTATGGCTATGGCAATTTGTCGCGCGGCAGTGAGCCTGCTCGCTATGGCAGTAGCTATGAGCGGCGCGACAGCGATCGCTGGGATGAGGCACCCCGCAATGTTCCTCCCCGCGACTCCAGCCGAGAGGCGAGTCGGGGTAGCGATCGCTGGGATGAGGCACCCCGCAATGTTCCTCCCCGCGACTCCAGCCGAGAGCGGCGAGATCCCAATCTAGACTATGGCAATCCGCCGAAGCGCCCGGACGATCGCCTTGGCGATCGCACCAATAGTCGCTACGAGAATCGTCCCAGTACCCGTTCCGATAGCTGGGGTGATGACGATCGGGTTGAATCCCGGAAACGCCCCGATCGCCCTGCCCCCGACAATCGCCCCAGTGTTCCCCCGCGATCGCCGAGCCGAGATACCCGCGATCGCTATGAACCGCCTACAGATCGCAGCAAACCCAACTCCCGTAATCCCCGTCCCAACCTGAATCAAGATAATTGGGATGACGACGATGACTGGCTCTAATCACATTTAGCCAATAGACAGCTAGCCAACAGCCAGCAACTAACCATCAACCTGTTTTTCTATGCAAAACTTCCGCAACTATTACGACATTTTAGGGGTTCCGAAAGAGACACCCGCCGAGGATCTGAAAAAAGCTTTTCGACGGCTGGCGCGTCAGTTTCATCCTGACCTCAACCCCAATGATAAGGCGGCGGAAGAGCGGTTTAAAGATATCAACGAAGCTTACGAGGTGTTGTCTGATCCCACCAATCGCAGCAAATATGACCAATATGGGCGCTATTGGAAGCAACGCGGTTTTCAGGAAGCCGCCCGATCCACGGGTCGCGCTTGGAATGGTCGTAGTGGCGATCGCGCGACCCCCGAAGGCATCAACTTTGATGAGTTCAGCGACTTTAATAGCTTTGTGGATCAACTGCTGAATCGCCGCGATGCACCTAGCCCTGCGGGAACTCCCAGAGAATCCTATCGCCCCGGCACCTCCAAAACCAGCTATACCGTGCCTCGCACCACCCGGCGCGATGCCGAAGCGCGGCTGACGGTTCCCCTCGAAAAAGCCTATACGGGCGGGCGGGAGCGCATTCGGCTAGAAGATGGGCGATCGCTGGAAGTGAATATGCCAGCCGGAATGGTGACCGGGCAGCGCGTTCGCCTCAAAGGTCAGGGTGTAGGCGGCGGCGATTTGTATCTCAAAATTGACGTGTCGCCCCACTCATTTTTTCAGCTAGACGGCTCTGATATTGTCTGCGAATTGCCCCTAACTCCCAGTGAGGCAGTTTTGGGCAACCCGGTGGAAGTGCCGACCCTAGACGGGTTAGTCAAAATGTCGATTCCGCCCGGTGTCCGCTCTGGGCAACGATTGCGCTTGGCAAACAAGGGCTATCCCAAAGCCAGCGGCACACGCGGCGACCAAATTGTCGAAATTCAAATCGTTATCCCCAAAGAAATCAGCGAACCCGAACGAGAACTGTACGAAAAGCTACGCCAGCTTGAAACCGCCAACCCCCGCGAGAACCTGCTAACGTAATCGGGCGATCGCTGCTCCTCAGGAGATGTCGTCCGGGGGCAAGAGTTGCTGCTCATATTGGGCAATCGCGTCTTCAATCACTTCGGCATCTACATCAGAGCGATCGGACTTGGAGTAGAGGGTTGCAAGAATGATTCTGTCATCGGTTTTGAGATAGTGGCAGCGGTTTCGATCGCTTTCATAAGTTCTACAAATTAGGAATTTC
>JBGTAZ010000193.1:0-11315 GCA_041749615.1 Leptolyngbyaceae cyanobacterium
GATGTTCCAGTTCCCTAATAATTCATTGTGATATTCAGCAACGCCGCTACTTGTATCCCTTCTGCCCAATTGCCAAAGGCGAACCTGGTTCAATCGGCAGATAGGGTTTTATATGAGTCAAAACGGCAAGGACGCGATCTCATAACCCAGGTCATCCTTTAGTAACTTCAGTATTTATCTTTCTTGTTTTAAGGCACTCTGGTACAGGTGGGAAAAAGCAAGGGCAATTAACCATGAACCAGGATGCATCAAGACCTCGCAAACAATCGCGATCGCGGCGATGGGTTCAAACCCTATTTGAAAATCCCGGCGACTCCGGTGCCGCGAGTTATGAGCAATGGCAGCAGCAATTTTTATTGCAGCGACTGCACATTGCCATTGGGCTGTGGCTGCTGTATCACCTCAGTTTTCTCCCGTTTGATCTATCCAGTGCGCTGTTTGATCGCGATCGCTTTAACAATCTTTGGCTAGTCATTTCAGCGTATAGCTCAATGGGCTTGCTGCTTTGTTTAGCCCTATTGCAAACTCGCTGGGGACGGCGACATCTGGCACTGATTTTTCTCGGTGTTGCCTGGAGTGTTCCGCTAACGTTTCACATTTTGCTGACCACACGCGGACAAATTGATACCAACTACTACCTGTGGATGATGCCGTTTTTTGCCCTAGCAGCCGTCATTCCGGTGCGTTGGCGGCTGCATCTAGCGGCTCAACTGGGCATCATTCTCTATTACGTGGGAGTCAACCAGTTTTTAGGCAATCGCATCACTGCCACCACGGGAACCACCGTCGATTTGCCTGAAGAAACTTACCTAACCCTGTTTTGGTTTTGCTTTGTCTGCAATCTGTCGGTGTTTATGTATGAGCGATTGGCGCGGTCAGAGTTCAAAGCGCGCCAAATTTTGGTCGCCGAGCAAGCCAAATCAGAGCGATTATTGCTCAACATTTTGCCCCACTCGATCGCCGAACGGCTCAAACATCAGCCCGATAGTATTGCCGACAATTTCACGGAAGTGTCGGTGCTGTTTGCCGATATTGTCGGATTTACTCAACTGTCTGCCCAGATGCCGCCCGAAGATTTGGTGAATTTGTTGAATCAGGTGTTTTTCTTTGTTTGACCAACTTGCCGCCCGACACAACCTCGAAAAGATTAAAACGATTGGCGATTCCTATATGGTCGTGGCAGGGTTACCCGAAGCGCGTATCGATCATGCTGCCGCGATCGCCGACATGGCACTGGAAATGCAGCAATCGCTGACTCTGTTGAATCAGCAGATCGGGCAAACCCTCAGGATTCGAGTCGGCATCCACACCGGACCCGTTGTTGCCGGGGTGATTGGCTTAAAAAAATTTGCCTATGATCTCTGGGGCGATACGGTCAACACCGCAAGCCGCATGGAGTCTAGCGGAATCCCCGGCGAAATTCAGGTGACGCAAACAACCTACAACTGCTTAAAGCAAGACTATCACTTTGAATCGCGCGGCACGATTCCCATCAAAGGCAAAGGCGACATGACAACCTACCTGCTTAAAGGGCGATCGCGGATTCAAGATGCGGTGTCACTGGGTTTGCCTGTGGAGAGGATTTAGGGGCTAGGGGACAAGGGACAGGAGCTATAAAACAATGGGGCATGAGGCATGAAAGGGGCGGGGGACTATGTGCAGGAACGAGCCGGAGAAGATTGGTTGATTGGACAGGATAGCTGTGCTTTTTGGGAGTTGACGAATCAAGCGATCGCAGAACTGCGTGAAGAGAAAGCGCGATCGCCCCATCCTCCCATTATTTTTCTGACAGAACCCGACCCAATCCACTTCCTAGCAAAATTCATTGCCGCCTGCGCCACCGACTGTCCCCTATTCCTCTGCAACCCCACCTGGACAGACTCCGAATGGTCACAAGTCCTTGCTCTCCACTCTTCCCCCTCGCCTCTCACCTCTAACCCCTCGCCTCTCATCTGCATCCCCACAGGCGGCTCTTCCGGCACCATTCGCTTTGCCATGCACACCTGGGATACGCTCATTGCCTCCGTTGTTGGCTTTCAGCAATACTTTGGTGTAAAGCAAATTAATTCTTGCTGTGTCTTGCCCCTGTATCACGTCAGCGGATTGATGCAATTTTTGCGATCGCTGACTTCTGGCGGCAAATTCGCCATTCTCCCCTACAAAACCTTAGAAGCCTCCCATCCGCTGCCCTTTGACCCCGCTGATTTCTTTCTGTCCCTCGTCCCCACCCAACTCCAACGCTTGCTTACTCCCTTTTCTTTTCCCCACCCACCCCTTCACCCCTCCACCCATCTCCTCTTCAAAACCATCCTCCTCGGAGGTGCCCCTGCCGATTCAGACTTGTTAGAGCAGGCTCGCAGGCTCAACCTGCTGCTTGCGCCCACCTACGGCATGACGGAGACGGCATCGCAGGTGGCAACGCTGAAGCCAGCGGATTTTTTGCAGGGCGTGACAGGCTGTGGTCAGGCATTGCCCCATGCTCAAATCACGGTTCGCAGCACCACAGGGAAAGTGCTAGGGGTAAATCAAACAGGCGTGGTGACGATCGCCGCAAAATCATTAGCGCTGGGCTACTATCCAAAACTATTTAGCGACAGCGATTTTTCCACAGACGACCTCGGCTGGTTGGATGAGCGCGGCGGCTTGCATATCGTCGGACGGCAAAGCGACAAGATTATTACAGGCGGCGAGAATGTGTTTCCGGTAGAGGTGGAAGCGGCAATTTTGGCAACCGGACTGGTGCAAGATGTGGGCGTGATCGGGGTGAGCGATCTCCAGTGGGGAGAAGCGATCGCTGCTATTTATGTGCCCACTGCCGCCAACCTAACGGTGACAACGCTCAAAGCCGCCTTGGAAAATCGCCTGAGCAAATTCAAGCTGCCCAAACATTGGATTGCCGTGGAACAACTTCCCCGTAACGCTCAAGGCAAACTTAATCGGCAAGAACTACGGCACTTGGTTCAGCCCACTGACTCAGCCAACTAAGCAATGTCGGTGGTAATTCTTGGCGAGTCCGAGTTTGGGCATCAATGCAAACATGGCGAGTGAATGCCTTGATCACCGGCTTGTCTAGAGCAGGTTCCAAATAAATCTGATAGTGAATTTCAAACTCAGTCGGGCGGGTTTGAGCAGGCGTGAGGTGGATTTCTAGGCGATCGCCCACTGCGATCGGGCGCAAAAAATCCACGCTGGCATGAACAATCGGCACCGCCCCGGGCACTCCCTTAAAAAACGCCTTCAGGTCAATTCCTGCCGCTTGCAGCGAGGCTTCATAGGCTTCATGGGCGATCGCCAACCCATTGGCAAAATACACGACCCCCGCCCCATCTGTATCCTGAAACCGCACCGTTCGACGATAAACAAACACACCTCTCACCCCTCGCCCCTCGTCTCCTTCAAAAACTAACCTTCCAAAGCTGAAAGATCTCTCCAGGCAGGGTTTTGATAATCTTGCCGCCAGCGTCTTGAACAATCTTTTTCCAGTTTTCCAGCGGTTCTAGAAAAACCTCGCTGCCCAAGTATGTTTCCAAGATTGCCCAGTTTTCCGCCAATGGCGTATCTGGATCAACCACATCAAACACAAAGGAACTGCCTGGTTTCAGAACTCGTTTGGCTTCAGACAGGACTTCACCCCAGTATTCTGGCGGATAGTAGGCGCTGACTCCAGTGGCGATCGCCAAGTCAAATTGGTTGGCTTCATAGGGCAGTTGATGGGCAGGAGCTAGCTCAACCCCTTTAAACAGTTTGGAGTTCAGTTGAGGTCCGCGCGCATTGAGCACATCGCGTGCCACAGTGCTGACTTCTAGCCCATAGAAGACCGTATCCCACTCGCGCCAAGGATAAATCAAAAAGCTAACCCCACAGCCAATATCCAGACATCGCTGGTTTTTTTGTGGTTTAGCCAGTTGCCAAAAGGGCGAGGTGAGTTTGCTTTGTAGCAATCCAGACAGCCGCTCTTGGTAGATCGGCATTGCCTTGACTTCATCGGGCAAGTCTACTGCGGTGCCTTGATACTCTTGGTTAAAGCGGAGCGCGATCGCGGCAATGTGGCTTTGCCAGTCAGTATGGCGATCGCGCAACTCCCCAAACCCATCGCTGAAATCTGCTTGAGATGAAAGACGCTTGTTTTTATTAGACATCTCCTTATTAGACATCCAATCCTTTAGCCTTTCAAGGCTTTATTAAAGTTTTGGCGATAGGGTTTGTTGAAAATCAAGACGGGCCATAGGGGCGCTAAATACCAGCGACCTTGGCTAAAGTTTGTCCGATCAAATCCCGTCCAAAACTTCCAAATCCCGCCTGCGTAAACAATAGACGCAATAACACCAATGATTCCCATAGCTAAATGAATCCTCTAGATTGCTAGTTAAGCTTACTACTCTGTTTTATCCTATCTACAGAAATCAAGATGTCCAACAGCGGCGATGTAACAAGGTTTTACGATGTTCGGGTTTAGGTAGCATTCCTTTCCTCCGGAAGATACCTTGAAGGCATGAACGCTACAAAACTATAGAAAACTCTACCCTTCAAGAGTTAGGTTTTTTCATTCAAAATTTCTCACTTAACACAATACTAACCGAGGGCGTATGCGAGCAGTTTTGATGGCAGGAGGATCGGGAACTCGACTAAGACCGCTAACGTGTGACCTGCCAAAGCCAATGGTTCCAATTCTCAACCGTCCGATCGCCGAACACATCATTAATTTGCTGAAGCGCCATGGCATTGAGGAAGTTATCACCACGTTGCACTATTTGCCCGATGTCCTACGGGATTATTTTCAGGATGGTAGCGACTTTGGCGTGCAAATGACCTATGCGGTGGAAGAGGATCAACCCTTAGGAACAGCAGGCTGCGTTAAAAATATTGCCGAGCTATTGGATGACACGTTTTTAGTGATCAGCGGCGACAGTATTACTGATTTTGACCTGAAAGACGCGATCGCGTTTCACAAAGCGCATCGATCCAAAGCCACTATAGTTTTAACCCGCGTCCCTAACCCTCTAGAATTTGGGGTGGTGATCACCGACGAAAACTATCGCATTTGTCGCTTTCTAGAAAAACCGTCTAGTAGCGAAATCTTTTCCGATACCGTCAATACGGGGATCTACATTTTAGAACCAGAGGTATTGAAGTATTTGCCAGAAAACCAAGAAAGTGATTTTTCCAAAGATTTGTTTCCGCTGCTGCTGGCAGAAGGAGAACCGATGTTTGGCTACATTGCCGATGGGTATTGGTGTGATGTCGGTCATTTAGATGCCTACCGCGAAGCGCAGTACGACGGCTTATTTCGCAAAGTCAAGCTCGATTTTGCCTACGACGAGCGAATGCCCGGTGTGTGGATTGGGCAAAACACTTACCTCGACCCGACCGCGCAGATCGAAGCGCCCGCGATGATTGGGAGCAATTGCCGGATTGGGGCGCGAGTGCTGATTGAAGGCGGCACGGTGATTGGCGACAATGTGACGGTGGGGGTGGAGGCAAATCTAAAGCGCCCGATTGTTTGGAACGGTGCGATTATCGGGGAAGAAGCCCATCTAAGAGCCTGTGTGATTGCGCGGGGAACGCGAGTCGATCGCCGTGCCCATGTGCTAGAAGGGGCGGTCGTCGGTCCCCTTTCCTCCATTGGTGAAGAAGCGCAGGTTAGCCCTGGTGTGCGGGTGTGGCCCAGCAAAAAGGTGGAACCCGGTGCCATTCTCAACATCAATCTAATTTGGGGGCAGGCTGCCTATCGCAACTTGTTTGGTCAGCGGGGGGTGTCTGGGCTGGCGAACATCGACATTACGCCGGAATTTGCGGTCAAGTTGGGGGGGGCGTATGGGTCTACGCTCAAGTCTGGTTCCCATGTCACGGTTTCCCGCGATCAGCGCACGATTTCGCGGATGGTGTCGCGATCGCTGATTGCAGGACTGATGTCGGTTGGAGTCAACATCCAAAACCTAGAAGCCACGGCAATTCCCGTCGCGCGATCGATTGTGCCGACGATCGCGATCGCGGGTGGAATCCATGTCCGCGTCCATCCAGAGCGCCCCGACCATATCTTGATCGAATTCTTTGACCATAAAGGCATCAACATCTCCAAGGCGCGTGAAAAGAAAATCGAAAGCGCTTACTTTAAAGAAGATTTTCGCCGTGCCCAAATGCACGAAATTGGCAACGTCGCCTACGCCAACCAAATGCTAGATATTTACGGCATCAGCTTTGAGCGCCATCTGAATGTGGAAGCGATTCGCCACAGCAGTTCCAAGGTGGTGATTGATTACGTCTACGCCGTATCGGGAGCGGTGCTACCCCAAATTCTCGCCAAATTTGGCTGCGATGCTGTGGTACTCAATGCCAGCCTTAGCCAAGTTGCGCCCACCAACTCCAATCGCGAGACCTTACTCAGCCAGTTGGGGCACGTCGTAGAAGCGCTCAAGGCAAACTTTGGGGTGCAGGTTTACGCCAATGGCGAACAACTGATTTTGGTGGATGAAGCAGGCAGCACCATTCGCGGAGAAATGCTGACAGCACTAATGGCAGAAATGATGCTGACTCAGAATCCTAGGGGCACGATCGTGGTTCCGGTCAACGCTTCTAGCGCCGTGGAACACATCGCCCGTCGCCACGATGGGCGGGTGATTCGCACGAAGGCAAACCCGACAGCGCTGATGGAAACCTGCCAAACTAGCGCCAATGTGGCTTTGGGCGGCAGTGGCGAGATGGGTTTCATCTTTCCCCATCTGCATCCCGGCTTTGATGCGATGTTTTGCATTGCCAAAATTATTGAACTGCTGACGATTCAAGAGCGATCTCTGGGGCAAATTCGGGCAGAACTTCCCCGGATTAGCCATAAAACCCACGTAGTTCGCTGCCCTTGGTCAACCAAAGGCTCATTGATGCGGCACCTAGTCGAAACCCATTCCGTAGACTCTCTAGAACTGGTGGATGGCGTGAAAATCTTTGATCATCGATCCGATGGCTGGGTGCTGATTTTGCCCGATGCTGGGGAGCCGTTAGTCCATATTTTTGCGAACAGTCCCGATCGCAACTGGGTAGACGAAACCCTGCGCGACTACCGCATTCGCGTGCAAGAATTTGTCGATCAAGACCATGACTTAGAAGAAGATGTCTATGCCGAAAGTACCTATTCCTACTAAGGTTCGGCGAGAGTTTTTCTACTAACAGGGTGCCACTTTGAGAACAGGATCTTTCTACAAAGCACTATTCTAAAGACTTGTAATACTTTAAAGAGTTGATGTGTTTGCGGTGAGAGGACTGAAAATGAAAGGACTGAGATCCTGCTTGATGGTGTCGATCGGAACCGCTATCGCGCTGGTAGGAAGCGCTGCGATCGCGGTGAGTCAACCGATTACTGTTGCGCCCAGTTCCCAACTGATTCCAATGAGTGGAACATCTGGCGGTACCCAAAAGGATGGAAGCTGTGCTGGATTTATCGCTGCTGTTCCTAATCATCTGATTCAAGTTACCGAAGATACAGATCTACGATTTGTCTTGCAGGGCACTGGAGAACCTGCCCTATTGATCCGTAGTTCAACAGGACAAAGTTTTTGCGTTCCGGCAGATAGTTATTCAAACGGTAAGGTTGAAATTTCAGGACGCTGGCGCAGGGGAACCTACTCAGTTTTCGTGGGCGATCTCGCCAATGGTCATCACGCCTATATCTTGCAGATTGCCCGAAATTAACACCGTGCCTTTTTAAGGCTATCAACCATTCAAATTTTTAGATTCTGGGCGCATAAGTCTGGGCACATGAGCTAGATGACGTGATTGTCTGCAAGGCGATCGCTTACTGTTCTTCAATGCGCCTCATCGGAACTTCTACCGGGTTGGTTTCAATTTCTACCGCACTCACATCAATCGTGCCTGAAGGGACAAGCCGTGTAAAGCGCTGATCTTCTACTTTCAGCGGTTCATTGCAGTTCGGACAGCGAAACTCTGCACCCTTCAAGTTCACGGATTCAAAACTACAGACGGGGCAATCCGATTGAATTACATTGCGCTTAAGCCACCATCGAAAGCCCACAAAAGCCACAATTGGGGCAACCAGTAGCAGTCCAAATAGAAATATTAGTGATTTGACTAACCACCCCAACCCGATCGCGCCCAATAGCCAAATAATCAAGAACGGAAACAGCAGCCGGCTAATGTCTGCGAGTCCAAGTTGAAGATCTTTGAAGCTGTTCTGATTCACAGCCGTCTCCTAATCTGCTTTTGAGTTAACTCTTCTATCGTAATCGCGATCGCAAAGAAGCCAATGGCGAGGTTTCCCCCTTTCGTTTACGGAAAACCTACTTGGAAACAGCCCTGCTTTAGAAGTCGCTACTTTAAAGTACGAGACTCCCACTTTAAATAGATAACACCCGTCAAACTCACAGGAGCAAAGCACCTCAAGAATTTAACAGGTGTTAACTAAAAGCAATAATTCCTTAAAACAAACCCAATGTTAGGGCTTTGCTAATAGGCATTGTGGCACCGATGCCCAAGTACAAGGTTACTAAAGTTCCAAACATGAACACTGTAGTTGCAACTGGGCGACGGAAGGGATTTTGAAACTTGTTCACATTTTCGATAAAAGGAACAATGATCAAACCCAGCGGAACCGAAGCCATGAGTACCACACCCAATAACTTGCTCGGTACGACGCGCAAAATGTTGAAAACAGGATACAGATACCACTCTGGCAAAATTTCCAGAGGAGTTGCAAAAGGATTTGCAGGTTCACCCACCAAGGCGGGATCTAACACTGCCAATCCTACACACAGAGCGATCGTTCCCAAAATTACAATGGGAAACACATAGAGCAAATCATTTGGCCAGGCAGGCTCACCATAATAATTGTGACCCATGCCTTGGGCTAATTTGGCGCGCAAATCTGGATCAGAGAGATCCGGCTTCTTAATTGTTGCCATGTCTAAAGGCACTCCTTAATCTGGAAGATCGGCGAAAAATGAGCGGAAGCTTGAGCGATCGCCCAATGTCATCCAACAGAAATGAATGCACAAAATCTGTTGTAAATAGACATTAGAGCGGTCCAGAAATACCTTGTTTACGAATCATCAAGAAGTGCAGCAACATGAAGACTGCAATCAGCCAAGGCAAAACAAAGGTATGGGCGCTGTAATAACGGGTCAAAGTAGCTTGACCGACGCTAGAGCCACCCCGGAGCAGGTCGGCAATCAATACGCCAACGACAGGAATTGCCTCTGGAACTCCAGACACAATTTTGACCGCCCAATAACCCACCTGATCCCAAGGGAGAGAGTAGCCAGTAACACCGAAAGAAACGGTAATGACTGCCAACACGACCCCAGTCACCCAGGTCAACTCACGAGGCTTTTTAAAACCACCTGTCAAATAAACTCGGAAAACGTGAAGAAGCCTCATCAGCACCAGCATGCTGGCTGACCCGCGGTGAATGGAGCGGATTAGCCAACCACCGTTAACCGCATTCATGATGTATTCAACGGATTGGAAGGCTTCTGCGACCGTAGGTCTATAGTAAAAGGTCATGGCAAAGCCAGTGGCAAACTGAATCACAAAGCAAACGAGTGTGATTCCGCCTAGACAATAAAAAATATTGACGTGGGGAGGAACGTATTTGCTGCTGATATCTTCGGAGAGTGCCTCAATTTCGAGGCGCTCATTAAACCACTGGTATACCTTTGAATTGGTTACCTGCTTAGTGAACATGAAGCAAGAATTCCTAACAATGTATTGCTGTCCATACAAGAATGTAACACAGACACCAAGCGGTTTTTATCTGAAGCGAGATTTGGCTTGATAGAAAAGATCGTCGAGCCAATTTTCAACCTAAACGGTCGTTTTGTAGTTGTGGCGTTAGGATAGGTAGCCCATGCTTCCGTAAATTTACTGTCATGAGATCGCGGTATGACCTTAAGTTGCTTCTTAGCCAAAAAATTCTTAAGCTATGACAAAGTTTTGTTTATGAATCGCTAAACTTTGTCATCTTTAATGCGATGTGCAGCTAACTTGCCCTCATCCCAACCCTTCTCCCCAAGGAGAAGGGCTTTCGGACATTTCCGGTTCCCTCTCACATCGGGAGAGGGCTAGGGTGTAGCTTGCTTCTCGCAGGGTGGGCAGTCTTTGCCTTGTTTCAGGAAAGTCGCACATCGCGTATCTTTATCAAACTAAAGCTTTGAGAACCAGTAAAGATTTTTCGTCAAATTGCATTTAGCTGTTGTGAAACGCTGTTATGAAACAAAGAGTATCTTGGATGAAGCAGCTATTTTTGTTGCTGTTCGTTGTAGGCATTATGTTTGGGAGCTTTTCATCTCCCGCGATCGCGCTGACTGAGGAGCAGCGTTTCGTATCAGAAGCGTGGCGACTGGTGGATCGGGCTTATGTCGATGACACCTTCAATCATCAGAATTGGTGGCTCGTGCGGCAAAAAGCGCTGAAGCAGGCGTTGCCCGATCATGAATCTGCCTATGCATCCATTCAGAAAATGCTGGCAGGGTTGGATGATCCATTCACTCGATTATTGAAACCCGATCAATATCGCAGTTTGCAAACGAATACCTCTGGCGAATTGACGGGTGTGGGGCTGCAAATCTCGCTGGATTCAGAGACGAAAGTATTAAAAGTGATTGCCCCGATCGCGGGTTCCCCAGCCGATCGCGCAGGCGTGCTACCCGCCGATGCCATCTTGAAAATTGATGATGTTCCCACAGCGGGTTTAAGCTTAGATGAAGCGGCAGAACGGATGCGCGGATCGATCGGTAGCCGCGTAGTGCTGACGATTCAACGAACGGGCAGTGATCCGTCGGATGTGGCAATTGTGCGCGATCGCATTGCTTTAAACCCCGTCTCGTTTGAGTTGCGAACGGCTGATAGTCAAGTGGCGGAGCGTCCTAAAACAAAGATTGGCTATGTCCGACTTGCCCAATTTAACGCCAATGCAACGGCGGAAGTGAGTCGGGCGATTAATGCCTTAGAAAAACAGGGAGCCGCAGCTTACGTGTTGGATCTTCGCAGTAATCCCGGTGGATTGTTGCTGTCAGGGATTGAAATCGCCCGACTGTGGATCGATCAAGGCACGATTGTGTATACGGTCAATCGTCAGGGCATTGAAGGCAGTTTTGAAGCAACGGGGCAAGCCTTGACCCAAGATCCGCTGGTGGTGTTGGTGAATCAAGGAACGGCAAGCGCCAGCGAAATTTTAGCGGGTGCCCTGAAAGATAATGATCGTGCCACAATTATCGGAGAGCGCACGTTTGGCAAAGGGTTGATTCAATCGCTGTTTGATTTATCCGATGGGGCAGGGTTGGCGGTGACGGTTGCCAAATATCAAACGC
>JBGTAZ010000194.1:0-8515 GCA_041749615.1 Leptolyngbyaceae cyanobacterium
TAAGTAGCTAGCCGGAATTAAACTTAAAACGCTCTAAGGTGTATCCACCATTAATACTGCGTGCTTCCATCCCTGCCATGACAGCAAGAGCTAAATCGTATTCATCTTCAAACATTTGTCCTGCAAGTTCATGGGTTTTGAGTTGATGCCATTCATCCTCAATCCGATTCATCTCAGAGCAATACTGGGGTAGAAAGAATAGGAATAACCCTTGCTCCTGCCATCGTCGCCACTGTTGTTGCGTTAAACCGCTAGTATGCGAAGAGCCATTGTCTTGGACAATCACCGTCATCCGCCCGGTTTGGGTGAGCGTTTGCAACGCTTTATCCGCCACCGAATCCATGACTTTGATGTAACTTGGACTTTTGAATCCACCACAGGCAAGGGCATACTCAAAGCTCTTGCCTGGTTGCCATAGCCCTAAAATACTGATGCGTCTCCCCCGCCGCTCGGTTTGCTCTAATCGTTTTTGCTCACCGATGCGGCTATAGCTGTAGCTGACTGGACTCCACAGACAACAGCCAGATTCATCTAGGTATTTCAAATCAATGTAGCCTTCCTCAGCGGCGAGCTTCAACGTATCCAGCTCAGCCTGTTTAAGCCGTTTTTGTTCAGGGTCTTGTTTCCCTCGATGGGAGTGGCGAGTGCGTTTCCAGCGGAAGCCCTTTTTTGCAACAAATGGCGAATCCGCCGCGCACTCAACTTTACCTGACGCTCCTTAACTAACTTCTCCGCTAACTGATAACTATTGTAGGTGCGGGGGTCTTGCTCAACCCACTCCTCGACTGAGCGCATATCGGCTTCCTGCCACTGTCGTTTAGCTCCGCGTCCCATCGCTTCCCATAACCCACCTAACCCATTGTCTTGCCACCGTCGAAGAGTGACTCGAACGGTCTGCTCGTGACACTCAAAAATCTCAGCAATCGCCGGGACTCTCCATCCTTGAGCGTTGAGGCGAATCATGTGAGCACGATCACGCGTTCGTTGCGGTACGCTTTGAGCAAGCCGTAGTTCTGTCAAAGTGCGGTCTTCTTCAGTGTTCAAAACTACGTGAATTGGGGCAGGCATAGGAGGGTTAGGGAGTAGCTTCACAGGAACTTTTCTATCTTAGTTTTAATTGCAGCCGCCTACTTACCAACGTTAAAGAATAAATGTTCAAGGCTAACAACACGTTAAGTTTTCTGGGAAAGCGCTGTCTGACCTCTCCAGCGATAGTCTCTCAGGCTGATTTTCCCGTGAGGTGTAAATTGAATGCCTTCCGCTTCTAACAGCGATCGCTGCAAGTAATCGGAGCCAAAGCGCTCTGGCGATTCCGAAATTTCGCCTTTTGCGTTGATCACTCGGTGCCAAGGAATATCAGAATCTGGCGCAACACGAAAGAGTGCATAGCCAACCAGCCGTGCTTTTCCGGGCATATTGGCTAAATCTGCCACTTGCCCATAGGTTGCCACCTGCCCAACCGGAATTTGCCGGACGATCGCATAAATCGTTTCGTAAGCTGCCATTCATTCTGGGATAGAAACCGAATTAAAGCGAACGAAGCACTTCGCGCACCGCCTGACCTACTGCTTGAAAGCGACTTTCAGGTAAGGCGATCAGTTGCGGCGGAAAGACGTAATACACATCGCCTTCATCGCTAACATCAAAGTTGGCATCAAATTCTTTTGCCCAACTATCCAAATGGCGACGGGCAAGCAGGGGTTCTAAGCGAGCCGCCGCCGCAAAATCTAGCACGGTCATTCGCCCTTGGCTAAGGCGCACTACTTGAAAGAAGCGATCGCGAATGGCGTAATGCTCTGCCTTAAACCCGCTGTAGAGCAATAGGGCACCAATTGCCGCTGGAACCAAACCGAAAAACACCAGTAAGGTTAGTAGCACCGTCAGCAAGATGCCACCGGGATGGGCGATCGCAATTCCCAGCAAAATTCCCACAGAAACCGTGCCGCCGCCCACCAAGCTCAAGCCGCCCAGCAATTTACCGACCTTCCCCCACATTTGACTTAACACTGCCATTCTCCCAGGCGATCGACCGTATCTTCTCCAAAGTAGCGCGTCCCCGCCGTTTTCGTGGCATCAAAGTGACAGTTTTCACTTTTCCTAAATAATCATTCCATCGGGAATAATGGCACCTTTCAACACCACCACAATCCCGCTACGAATAAAAAATCCAAGATTTTCCCGTTCGGCTTCCTGAACATTGTCTTTATTAACAATATTCACATTGCTGCCGATGTGAGCATTCTTATCCACGATCGCGCGTCGAATAATCGTGTCTTGACCAATCCCCAAGGGCACATCTTCGGTAGAATAAGCCGCGATGCCAGATTGACGTTCTGCCAACGGTTGATAATAGTCAGCCCCCATAATCATGGTGTCTTCAATCACGCAACCGGACTCAATCCGAGTACGCACGCCCACAACAGAATGATTAATCGAGCATTCCTTCAAAATACAGCCTTCGGCAATGATGGATTCTTTAATATGGCAATCGAGCAGCTTGGTGGGTGGGAGATAGCGAGGGCGCGTATAAATCGGGGCTTTTTCGTCGTAGAAGCTAAAGGGCGGAAGCGGCTGTTGGGTGAGCGCCATGTTCGCGTCATAAAACGCTTCAATGGTTCCAATATCTTCCCAGTAGCCGTTAAACAGGTATGCCTGAACGTTATGCTTCTTCGCCGCATCGGGAATCACTTCTTTGCCAAAATCAGTCCGCTCTAGGGATTCCTTGAGGACTTTGATTAAGATTTCTTTCTTGAAGACATAAATCCCCATGGAGGCGATGTAAGGGCTTTGTTTCGCCTCTTCAGGGTTAAGTCCCAAAACACTGGTATCGACCCGCATTTCAGCCAGTGCGTCCCCTTTAGGCTTTTCGCTAAAATCAACCACCCGTCCGGCACTATCAATTTTCATCAGTCCAAAGTCGGAAGCGCGGCGCTCATCCATGGGCACGACTGAGATCGTAATATCGGCGTTGGTTTCTTGATGACGCTGCACAAAATCGCTGTAGTCCATCCGGTAGAGATGATCGCCAGATAGAATCAGGAATTCATCCACATCACAGTCTTGGAAAAGGGAAAGATATTGCCGCACTGCATCTGCGGTTCCCTGAAACCAATTGGTGTTTTCAGGGGTTTGTTGGGCGGCGAGGACTTCAACGAACCCGTCATTAAAGCCAGAAAACGTGTAGGAACGAGACAGGTGTCGATTCAGAGATGCGGAGTTGAACTGGGTGAGAACGTAGATCTTATAAATTTCGGAGTTAATGCAGTTACTCACTGGAATATCAATCAGTCGATATTTGCTTGCCAGTGGCACTGCTGGCTTTGCCCGCAGTTTAGTGAGTGGATAAAGACGGGTTCCTGCGCCGCCGCCTAAAATAATTGCCAGTACTCGCTTCACCAAATAACCTCCCTCTGCCGTTCTCACCACTAGTGTGATGCGGTATGGCATCCTTGGCAAGGGCTAGATAATACAAGAATCAACGAGGAAGATGATTGATCACTGAATTGGGCGATCGCCTAGAATTAGCCACTTCTAGCCTAAATGCTGTGCCGAAACCTGTGGTAGACCTAGGGCGGATTAGTGACTTCCATCAGTTTTTGGGCTGCAAATTCTTACATGCTTGCAAATTGTTAACATAAGTTCATGGTTTTTCTATAACTGCTTTTCTTCCTATGGTTCTGCTTAACCCCAATCAGCGCACTAAACTTGACGACACCGACGACACCCAGTTTTATGAATCTCCTCGATTTGTGACCCATGTGGATGATGGCTTTATTCAACAACTCACGGATTTATATCGCGATCGCCTCACGCCCAACACGCGAATTTTTGACCTGATGAGCAGTTGGGTTTCTCATTTGCCCAGTGGTGTGGAGTTTGCCCATGTGGAAGGGCATGGACTCAACGGTGAAGAGCTAGGGCGCAATCAGCGGTTAAATCACTACTTTGTCCAAAACTTGAATCAAGATCCGAAGTTGCCTTTAGAGGATCAATCCTTTGATGCGGTTTTGAACACGGTGTCTGTGCAATATCTGCAATATCCTGAAGCCATTTTTTCTGAAATCCATCGGATTTTGAAACCGGGCGGCATCGCCATCATTAGCTTCTCTAATCGGATGTTTTATCAAAAAGCGATCGCGGCATGGCGAGAGGGTTCGGAGGCAAGCCGCGTTGCGCTGGTAAAAGGCTACTTTGAAGCGGTGCCAGGATTTGGTAAGCCAGAAGTGATTGCTCGGCGATCGCAAGCACCAGGAATGTTGCAGTGGCTGGGAGTATCGGGTGGTGATCCGTTTTATGCGATCGCGGCGTGTCGCAATGATTAAAGTTAGCCCGTAGGTTGCTCGCTCAAATGAGCAATCTTAAGAGAATTAAGCGGAATTGGGATGATGTCGTCCAGTTCTGGAATGATGATTGGATAGATTAATTCAGGCATAATTCAGTCATCATTCAGTTAATGCTTACGCATCAACCACACTAACGCGGCAAGGGGTTTAAGCGATTCGCTAGCAATCTTTCAGTTGATTGTCCAGTGCTGGTAGGAGGGTTCCAGCAATGCCAAGTAATCCGCTATTTCATCCGATTAACGAGCCAATTAGAGCGGTTAGCGTGCGAGATCAGATTCAGATGGCGCTGGCGATCGCAGATTTGAAATTGCTCAAAAGTCTCTTAACTCAATGCATTCCGGCAATTATTCAGCCTGAACAGATTGGGGAGATCGCGAGTGAAGTTAGCGTGCCCATGGGCGATCGCGGTGCAGCAGATGGCATTTTGCACTTTGAGGCGATTCATTGTGTGTTGGCGCAGGTGCAACCCCAACTAGACCACAGCACCAATAGCGGGACGAATGGCAGTAAGGAAACTGCACGGCTGACTCAGCATGAATCTGATATGCAAACGATCGCCCAACATTTGCCGTTGGCACCGGCGATCGCGCTGTTGGCAAAAGTCGGCTTTCCACCGTCCCACATTCAAGAAATTTTGCGGTTGCCTCATTATGCTTGGCACAAATCCTGGTGGTTTGCCTTAGATGCAGACGAGCAGTTCACAATGCCGTTTTTGCGCTGCATTCGCACCTTGCACTACCCCGATGGCACACTGACTCTGCAATATAAAGATTTTTTTGAAAGTGAAAAGCCAGTCTGTTTCGCCAACCTTGCCCAAAAAGTGTTGGTCGTGATTCGAGATGAGGCTCAAGGGTTTGGCGAAACATTGCAGCAGATTAATCAGCAGAGATCGGCATTAGGCAGCAAGCAGGCAATTCTGATTTGCAATACAATTTCGGATCTAGAAGCCCAAGCGTTTATCCATCAGGGCGTAAGCTTATATTCGGCGATGGATCTGGTGTTGCCCATGCAAGCAAACTGTTTAGATTGTGCGCGGCATGAATGCTTAATGAACGGCAATGCTGATTCCTTGGTTGCCTCGTGCTACGGCTTTTTGGTGGATAGCGAATTTGTTTAAAGTAGTTGCCTCATGAATATTGTAGTTATTGGGGGTGGTGCAGCAGGTTTTTTTGGCGCGATCGCCTGTGCCCAAGCGCATCCTCACACGCAGGTGACCCTGTTAGAAGCCGCCCGCCAGCCCTTATCCAAAGTGCGAGTGTCGGGCGGAGGGCGCTGCAATGTCACCCATGCCTGCTTCGATCCGGCATTGCTGGTGCAAAACTATCCCCGTGGCGGCAAAGCTTTACGGGGAGCCTTTAGCCGATTTCAGGCAAAAGATACGGTGGAGTGGTTTCAACTGCAAGGCGTGGCACTCAAAACTGAAGCCGATGGACGGATGTTTCCAACCACAGATGATTCTGGCACGATTGTAGAATGCTTGATGTGGGCTGCTAAGAAAGCGGGTGTGGTGATTCACACGGGTGCCCAAGTGCAGCAGGTCAGCCATCACAAAAACGGCTTCGAGATTGAGTTGAAGTCGGGGCAAGTATTGCACAGCGATCGCTTACTACTAGCAACGGGGAGCAGTCCCCAAGGCTACGCGATCGCTCAATCCTTAGGGCACGCGATCGAACCTCCCGTTCCATCGCTATTCACGTTTAATGTGAAAGACTCACGATTAGACGATTTAGCAGGCGTGTCCGTTTCCTCTGCTCAACTCCAGCTTCAGTTAGACGACAAAACCTCGCTCAAGCAAACGGGGGCGCTATTAGTCACCCACTGGGGCTTAAGCGGTCCCGCCGTGCTGAAGCTGTCGGCATGGGGCGCGCGATCTCTGCATGAACAGCAATATCGCGCCAACCTACGGATTAACTTATTGCCTCAAATGAACCCAGAAGTACTGCGCGAGCAATTAATGGCGGTGCGATCGCAGCTTTCCCGCCGACTCGTCGCCACCAGTTGCCCCGTGCCCATTCCGCGCCGCCTCTGGGAACGGTTAATTGTCAGCGTTGGCATTGCTGAAGATGAAACTCGCTGGGCTGATGTATCGAACAAAACCCTAAACCAACTCATCCAAGAACTCACCCAAGGACAGTACACCATCAGCGGCAAAGGCGTATTTAAAGAGGAATTTGTCACCTGTGGCGGCATCAAGCTGAATCAAGTTGACTTTAAAACCATGGAAAGTCGCCAATGCCCCGGACTCTACCTCGCAGGCGAAATCTTAGATATTGACGGCGTTACCGGCGGCTTCAACTTTCAAAGCGCTTGGACGACAGGCTGGCTAGCAGGTCAGGCAATGGGCGAGGGATGAAGGGCGATCGCGTAATCGTTGACCTAGGAGATATGACGAAGGGCTAAGGGATTGAAAGGGCAGTGGAGAAAAATTTAAGCACTCTGCGGTTGCCATTTGAGAGGGCTGCAAACTATGTAGCCTCCATCAGTGCAGCGATCGTCCTTAACTATCCAATGGACTCCGCACACCGCGTCCATATCTGTTTAACACATGGGTATAAATCATGATGGTCTTCATATCTTTGTGACCCAACAACGCCTGCACGGTGCGACTATCGTAGCCATTTTGCAGCAGATGAGTCGCAAAACTATGAAAACCAGCCAATTCGCTTTTCACTTGAGTTTGGACTAATTGTGTAAAGAAGGCAGTCAATGAGAGACACTGACTGCCGTAAGGTCAATGAAGTACAAATGTCATTGACCTTATGATTTTCAACCAACTTCAGGAATTTCGCCAAACGTTGTATGACACGCTGGGAAATGCCAGGGATGCCATTTTTGATTTGATGGATGCAGTGCTAGTGAGTGAGTGCATCACGTCGTTTGTCAGCCTATCGCAAAGTCCGGTGTTTCGGCGGCAATGGTCGAGTGCTTATGGGGGTCTTGAAGATAGCTATATGCCTCGCTCAAAAGTGCTCAAGCTTTTAGTGAGCGGGGTTAGGAGCCAACAGCAACCGTTGCTGGTAGGGGATGCTAGTCGGTGGCAACGCCCTGGGGCAAAGACCTTAAAAGACCGGACCTTATCGGGAGGAAGGGGCAGTGGCATCACCGTGGGACACAGCTACAGTACGTTAGCGTGGATTCCAGAGGAGCGTGGTAGTTGGGCGTTACCGTTGCGCCATGAGCGGATCACGAGCTTTGAAACACCTGCCCGTCGAGCCGCCTTTCAACTCAAACAAGTGACTCGCCAACTGGGTGTGCGACCGTTAGCGGTCTACGACCGGGGCTATGGCAATGCCAGTTTTGTCAATCAGAGCGCCGAGATTGAGTCAGACCTATTGTTGCGCCTTGCCTCAAATCGCTGTGTGTATGGCACTCCACCCGCCTATAGAGGACGTGGGGCACCGGCTAAGCATGGTCACACGATGAAGCTTAATGCCCCTGAAACCTGGACTCTACCCACGCAAAAGGTGGAGGTCGAGGATGCCAAACTGGGACGAGTGCAAGTGACACTCTGGAGTGACTACCATTTTCGCAAGTCCCCCAAGCGGGCAATGGAGATCATCCGGGTCGAGGTACTAGAGACCCATCAGGGTAAGCGCCGTTTTCAGCCGATGTGGTTGGCATGGGTAGGAAAGACGATGCCGCCTTTAGAAACGCTCTGGTTATCCTACTTACGGCGCTTTGCGGTGGAACATTGGTATCGCTTTGCCAAGCAGCGGTTATATTGGACACATCCCCAGTTCAGTTCGTTGCCTGCCAGTCAACGGTGGAGTGACCTGATGCCCCTGCTCAGTTGGCAGTTATGGTGGGCAAGAGAGGCGTGCATTGACCACCCCTTGCCCTGGCAATCTCCCCAAGTGTCGCGTCGCCCAAGCGTTTGCCAGCATTCTTGCCGCCATTGGCACCCCTGCTCCTCCGCCCAAACCCCGCGGTAAATCCCCAGGACGAGCGAAAGGTCATAAACCCTCTCCGCGTCCTCGCTATCCAACGGTAAAAAAACGAGTCTCTAAACGCAAACAATCCGAGCAATCCTCTAGACCTTTAGTCCCAACAGCCGCTTAGGTTTGAGAATGGCAATATCTAATGCATTAGCTTCAACTCTTATCAACGGTTGAGCTTTTTTTTCATGTCATCCTAGTCAGGCAATACTAGAAGCCTGTTAGTCCAAACTAAAG
>JBGTAZ010000195.1:0-5635 GCA_041749615.1 Leptolyngbyaceae cyanobacterium
GTTGAAGCTACTGAAGCGACAGATGTACGGCAGGGCTGGCTTAGAGCTACTCGCTAAGCGCTTCATTATGGCTGCATAACGGCAAGCTCAACGTAGTGCAGCAATCGTTTTCTCGGCTTCACCAAAAGCTCGGAAGAACCTCGTTTAGGCGATCGCAACGGGACGGGTCTTGTACACTGATCCCTATACTCTAGTTTCAATCTTCAATGACCTTCAGTTGGTTAACGCCCAGTCACTTCATCATGCTGGGTTTGCTAGTAATATTTGCGATCGCCCATAGCGGATTGGCAGCACTGCGTCCTTGGGCTGAAAAAAAAGTTGGCGCACGGCTGTATCGGATATTTTTTGCCCTCGTCAGTTTGCCACTGGCAATGATCCTGATTATTTATTTCATCAATCATCGCTACGACGGGCTGCAACTGTGGCAAGTTCAAGGCGTTGCAGGGGTAAAGCCGCTGGTTTGGATTCTCTCGGCAATTTCCTTTCTGTTTCTCTATCCCGCCACCTTTAATCTGCTGGAAATTGCGGCAATTCAAAAACCTGCGGTTCATCTTTACGAAACGGGCATCATTCGCATTACTCGTCATCCTCAAATGGTGGGGCAGGTGATTTGGTGCGTTGCCCATACGCTTTGGCTAGGAACAACGTTTACGATTCTTACCTCGATTGGGCTAGTGGTGCATCACCTATTCGGCATGTGGCATGGCGATCGCCGCTTATTCGCTCGGTATGGCTCCGCGTTTGAAGCCGTGAAAGAACGAACGTCAGTGATCCCGTTTTGGGCGATCGCCCAAGGCAAGCAAACGCTTAAAGTAGACGAATTTTTTCGGCTTTCTTATTTGGGGGTGGCGGTGTTTATTCTGCTTCTAGCAGGGGCACATTCCGTAATGATTAGTGCAACGGGAAGCATAGACTGGTAGGATGATCCCAAGCATTTTTTAGAAACAATATTCTATCCATTAGCAATTAACAAAAACATGGGCGAACAATCCTTTGAGCAAGAAGTTTTAGCGTCCGCTTCTCCCGTTCTGGTTCATTTTGGTGCCCCTTGGTGTGGTCCTTGCCGCGTGATTGAACCCCTTCTCACTCGGCTTCAATCCGAGTGTGGCAGTTCACTAAAACTCGTAGGGATCAACGCCGACGAGAACTTAAAACTAGCCAGTCACTATCGGATTACGACCCTACCCACTCTGCTTTTATTTGAAGGCGGAAAACTACATCATCGGATGGAAGGGATTTATCAGCGAGAAATTCTGCGAGCAGAATTAGACAAGCTTGTTTCTAAATCAGGCTCGACGAATTCGTTAGTGGGCTAGTCCATCAAGTGTTTAGTTTAATCGGCATCCCCACGTAGGAGAACCTTGATCGGTAGCGTATAAAAAAATTGAAAAGCCACTGGCTTAGAACGATCAAAAAAGACCCTTTGCCCTGGATGCTCATAGCAAACTTAACTGGGTTGGGGGTGGGGCGATCGTATTCCACGGAAGCGGCGGTACCGGGGCACCGTGTTTTTCGAGTAGCTGGTGAAAGTAGCGTGTATTGGTGGGCGATCGCGCTTCTATGGGGCAATGAACAAATAGATAAATTCGAGTGCCCTGACGCAACCATTGATCGATATAAATCAGCCAATCTTGCAAAAAAGGCAGATTGGTTTCCGGGTCGGGGTGGCTAATATATCGAATCAGGCTGAAGGGTGCCGTAATGCTAAATTCCACAGGCACACGGGGCTTTTTGCGTTCGGAGTGAAGCTCAGGATCATCGGGCACATCATACATCGGGCGCGTATCCAGCAACACTCGACCGATTCCTAAACGGTGCAGCAAATCAGTTAATCGTTGGGAATGGGGCGGCTTAAACCAATCTGGATGACGCACTTCTAGGGCAAATTCCGCATCTTCACGAGAAAGGGATGTTAAGAAGGCTTGCAAGTCTGGAAAATAATCAGGACTGTAGCTCGGTGGCAGTTGGGCAAACATAGGTCCCAAATGAGTTTTGTTGGAAGTCGCTTTATTTGAAGTCGCTCCGCCCGTGCCGAACCCTTGCATTCGCTCAACAAATTGCTGTGCCTCAGAACTGTGCGGTTGCAGTAATCCAGTATGGGTGACTTGTTTTGGCAGTTTTGGACAAAACTGAAATCCTTCGGGTGTGGCGGCTGCCCACCGCGCCACAGTTTTGACATCGGGGACGGAATAAAAGGTGGTGTTGCCTTCTACGGTGGTAAACCGCTGACTGTAAAGCTGCAAAAAGTCGGATGCTTGGCTACCGGGTGGAAATAGTTCACCAACCCAACCTTTGTAAGCCCAGAGGGCACAGCCGATAAAAAAATTTGTTTCAGTTAGCATTTTGACGGGGGAAGTGGTTCAATACACAGTGCCATGCCTGATCAACGTGGATGTTTAACCCAATTTTGATGAGATGCTTGAGCGATCGCTAAATGCACCCCTTACCTATTTAAAATCAGTTATCGTCATGCAAAACACCGCCGAGTTTTATTGTGCCTACTGTGGTGAACCCAACACAACCTTTGTCGATCTTAGCGCCGGAATGCAGCAGGCTTATATCGAAGATTGTCAGGTATGCTGCCGACCTAATCATCTTTTCGTCCGCATTGATGAGGAAACCCTCGATATTGAAATTGACTCTGAATACAATGGTTAAGATCCGTTTGGCAGAGTGATAGATCCCTTTAAACTGCGAATGCCTCGTAGGATTACGAGGCATCAACGTGTTCACAGATTGGGGCACACAGGGATCAACTAGCAATGGTTAGTTTAAACCAATGTAGCTAGCTTCTGCTTCTAGTTGACGAAGCAAATTTTCATCTCCGCTCGCTCTGGCAACTTCTAAACGGCGCTGCAAGTTCTTGTGCAAGGTGACGCGATGAGCTTCTGCTGCTTTTGTTGCCTTTTCCTGACGTTTTTTGTTCAACATGGACATTCTCTTTAGATCATTGATGAGTATCTATTAAGTATAGTATTAGAAAAACTAAACGGTAGTGTTTGTTACCAAAATTTCATGATCCCCGTCAAGAGTGGGTCGATAATTACGTTATTAAGCGACTTTGGGCTAGCTGACTCTTATGTCGGCGTGATGAAGGGCGCGATCGCGCACATTAACCCAACGATCCTGGCGATCGACATTACGCATCAGGTTCCCCCTCAAAACATCGGGTCAGGCAGATTTGCTTTGATGACAGCCGTTCCCTATTTCCCACCGGGAACCGTTCATGTAGCGGTCGTTGATCCAGGGGTGGGCGGCAAGCGTCGGGCTGTGGGGATCGGCATTGGCAATCAGTTTGGGGAACCGATAGGATTTTTGGTCGGTCCTGACAATGGTATTTTCAGCGGCGTGCTAGACCAATTTCCCGCCTATGCCGCTGTCGAATTAACCAATACTGAGTTTTGGCGCATTGATCATCCTAGTCACACCTTTCAGGGGCGAGATATTTTTGCCCCGGTGGGCGCTCACCTTGCCAGCGGCATACCTTTGGCAGAACTGGGTGCCGCGATCGCGCCTGCAAGTCTTGTGCAGTTTCCGTTACCGCCCTATTATCAAACCGAAAACACGATTCATGGCTGCATCCAAGCTATGGATCACTTTGGCAACCTCATAACGAATATTCCAGCCGCTAGCCTGTCTCATCCCTGGGTGGTGACGATGGGCACCACATCTATCCTCAGCGCTTTCACTTATGGCGATCGCCCCATCGGCGAACTTGTCAGCCTCATCGGCAGTCACGGCTGGCTAGAAATCGCCATCAACAGCGGCAGTGCCCAAACTTTGCTGAACGCAAAAATCGGAAATCCCGTAGAAGTGAAGTTGGATAAAATATGAATTTGGATAAGATATAAACAAGGTGCGAAGTCCGCAGAATAAAAAGTAGTAGTGAGAGCGTTGAAATGCTAACTCAAAACTCGTCGCCAGCCCCCTAATTCCTAATCCCTAATTTTTATGCTTTCCTCTACCGATCCCGTTGTATATCAAGGACAGTTTGGTAACTTCACTATTTTAGAGCGCGATCGCCGAGAGGTGATTCTCTATCGAGGGGGGCTAATGCTGGCGGCAGTGTGCTTTGCGATCTCAACCGGGCTAGTCCTCTGGCAAGGTAATAATTTCACTAGTTTGCATTGGGTGAGTGGGCTATATTCGCTTTTCTGCCTTGGGCTAGGCGTTAGTCTGTGGATGATTCATATTTATCTCAAACCGCTCCATCAAGCGCTCCAAGCATTTTGGCTAGTCGGTGTGGTGTCATCCGTTGCGATCGCCCACGGCAGCCCAGATCCTTTCGCGCTCACGGTTTATACCTATCCCCTGACGATTTTGGGGGTAGGATTTATTTTCGCCGCCCTCACAGGCATTTTCTTCAAAGAAGCGGTTTGCTTTAACCGTTTAGAAGCCAAAGTATTAACGCCGCTGGTGCCCCTTTTGCTATTGGGTCATTTGGTGGGTGGTTTGTCGCCTGTAGTTGAGCAAAGCTTATTGGTTGTTTGGGCGATCTTTTTTGGGATATTTGCCTTCCGCAAGGTGATTCAGCCCATTCCGCCCGATATTGGCGATAAAAGTGTGTTTGCTTATCTCAAGTCAGGCGATCAAAAGCAAGCTCTGTAGACCCGATCAAAAGACCCGATCAAAGATGGTGATTGAACCGAAAGGCATTGTTCCGCAGTTTGACAGTGCTTCAGATTTTTCTGGAGGACTGGCGCTAGTCAGCGTGGGAAACCAGTATGGATATATCAACAAGACTGGCAAAATAGTGATTCAAGCGACTGAAGATATGAGTGCCCTTTCGCCTTTTTCTGAGGGATTAGCGATCGTGCAAATTAGCTCTGTTTATAGTTGCTTAAACACAAAAGGGGAACTGCTTAAAAATATTTACTTTGACAAAATTTCTAAATTTTCTGAAGGTTTGGCAGCGGTGAAAGTCGGTGGCAAATATGGCTACATAAATAAGTCTGGTCAAGTGGTGATTGCGCCTCGATTCGCCTTAGCCGATCGCTTTTCTGAAAAATTAGCGGCTATTAAAGTAACTGATAAATATGGATACATTGATCCAACTGGAACGATTGCGATCGCGCCTCAATTTGAAGATGCTTGGACTTTTTCTGAAGGACTTGCCCCCGTGCGGATTGGTAAGCGATGGGGTTACTTGGGCAAGTCTAAGCTAATTACTATCCAACCCATTTATGATGGTGCTTTTGAATTTTCCGAATCTTTAGCACGAGTACGAATGGGCGATCGCTGGGGATACATTAATCGCCAGGGCGCTTCCACCATTGCGCTCCAATTCAGCTTTGCCTCTAATTTTTCACAAGGCTTAGCAGCCGTTCAACTGAAGCAAAAGTGGGGTTATATCAACCCTATAGGGAAGGTTATCATCGCCCCCAAATTTGAGATTGCTACTAATTTTTCCCAGGGCATAGCCGCTATTCAAATGGATGGGAAATGGGGCTACATCAACCCTGCTGGCACCTTGGTTGTGAAGCCTAGATTTGATAACGCAGGGATTTTTGCCGAAGGATTAGCCCGTGTCCAAATTGGGGGGAAATGGGGCTACATTAGTCGAAGTAATTTAGGGTAATCCTATCGTTAACGCACCAACCCTACTGCCCTCACCCCCAACCCCTCTCCCGGCGGG
>JBGTAZ010000196.1:0-11610 GCA_041749615.1 Leptolyngbyaceae cyanobacterium
ACGTCCCGAAAGTTCTGTCTGTGCGCTGTGCTTATCTCAATGGTCAACTCGAATTTTGACTGTTTTTACAACTTTGAGATGCTCCCGTCCCGATCGGTTCAATTGCGGGGACACCCATCGTTACGACTCGACAGCTAGCGATATTCCTGCTAGCTAGCGACTTGTGCGGCATCGTTCTGTTGTGGGTTCTCACTTATTTTCTGCGGATTGGAAGCACGCCTGATGTATTGAGTCCAGCCTTATCTGGCACGGTGATTCTGGTGTTACTAGGGTTTTATATTATGGATGCCTATCGTCCCGATTTGAGAGTTGCGGGATTGGGGGCACCTGCGCGAACTTTGATCGGATGTTTGCTGGCTGGCATTGGGCTGTCAGCCCTTAGCTATTTATATCGAGCTACGGCGCTAACCCCGCTGTTGTGGCGGAGCATTTTTTTGCCGGGATTGGGGTTATTTACTTTGTGGGCAGTGCTATTGCGCGTGATTGTTGGTGCTTGGGCACGAGCGCACGCGAAGCAAAGTGTTTGTCTGCTACTGGGATCGGATGCAAACACACAGCGGTTTGAACAAGATTTCGAGAAATGGAATCCCTTTGGCAAGTTGGTGGTGTTGGCAGATGTTGATCCCGCGATCGCAGAAAAACCGCCTCGGTTTTATCCAGTCGCGGGTCGTTTAAACGATCTGTCAGGGTGGACTGCTCAAACGTGGTCGGGGGTGATTGTGGCACCAGAGCTTAACCTGTCTGAGCAGCAAGTGCAGGCTTTGATGCAATGGCGTTTGAAGGGGATACCGATTTACCAGTTGCCCAACTTCTACGAAAGGCTATGGCAAAAATTGCCGCCTGCCTTGCTGCAAGATACCTGGTTTACGTTTGGTGATGGATTCGATCTATTTGCCGATCGCGTCACCCTCAAAATCAAGCGGCTCGTGGATATTGTGACCGCCATCTTACTGCTGGCTGGCTTGTCACCCCTAATGCTGCTAGCCGGGATTGCCATCAAGCTAGAAAGTTCAGGCGCAGTTTTTTATAGCCAACTCCGAAACGGGTTCCACAGTCAGCCATTCCGGGTTTACAAGTTTCGCTCTATGCGTCAGGATGCGGAAAAGGCGGGTGCCCAGTGGGCACAAAAGCGTGATCCCCGGATCACGCGAGTGGGCTATTGTCTACGATTGATGCGAATTGATGAGTTACCTCAACTCTGGAATGTATTGCGCGGCGAAATGAGCTTAATTGGACCGCGCCCAGAACGTCCAGAGTTTGATAGCCAACTGGCTACTCAAATTCCATACTACAAACTGCGTTATCTGGTTAAGCCTGGAATTACAGGCTGGGCACAGGTGATGTATCCCTATGGGGCTTCGGTGGAAGATGCTTATGAGAAACTCTCGTATGACTTGTATTACATCAAGAACTACTCTATTTGGTTGGATTTCGCGATCGCATTTAAAACGGTTCGAGTTGTGATTTTGGGCAAGGGACAGTGAACTCTAATAAAATTCTTGTTACGGGTGGCGCGGGCTACATCGGCTCTCATGTGGTTCAGCAGCTTGGCGAAGCAGGGTATGAACTTGTAATTTATGACAATTGCTCGACGGGCGCGCGGAGTGCTATCTCGCACGGTGAGCTAATTGTAGGTGATTTAGCAGATATAGATCGCCTCTATCAGGTTTTCTCAAAGCATCGGTTTTCGGCAGTGCTGCACTTTGCTGCCAGCCTGATCGCACCGGAATCAGTTGCCCAACCGCTCGATTACTACACCAATAACACTCGCAACACGCTAAATCTACTGCGTTGTTGCAGTGCTATGGAGGTTGAACAGTTCATTTTTTCGAGTACGGCGGCGGTTTATGGCGAACCGAAGCACAATCCTGTGCTTGAAACGGATGATACGCTGCCCATCAACCCCTACGGGCGCTCAAAACTCATGAGTGAATGGCTAATCCAAGACCATGGAGCAATTTCGTCGTTACGCTATGTGATCTTGCGCTACTTCAATGTGGCAGGAGCCGATCCGAGTGGGCGGTTGGGTCCTGCATCCGAAGAGTCTACTCAGTTGATTCGGGTTGCCTGTGATACTGCGCTTCGACGACGACTCAATTTGTTCATGTTTGGCACCGATTTTCCCACCCCAGATGGCACGGCGATTCGAGACTTTATTCATGTCCAAGATCTGGCAACGGCTCATGTCTCGGCATTGCAATATCTAGAGCAGGGTGGGGATAGTCAGAAGTTGAACTGTGGCTATGGGCAGGGCTACAGTGTGCGGCAGGTGATCGATCGCGTAAAAGCTATTTCAGGCGTTGATTTTCCGGTGATTGAAGCCGATCGCCGTGCGGGCGACCCGGCATCTGTGGTTGCGTGTGTGGATCGGATTCACTCGGTATTGGACTGGAAACCGCAATACGATGACTTAGATGAAATCGTGCGAACAACCCTGAATTGGGAAAAACAACGCGAAAAAAGCAAGCGGAGTTCTCGACGAAACGCAGTTGCAGCCGTTTCCTAGCCTTAATCGTACTGTGAGGCAGTGGTTTAGTTCACTGCGTCTATCCTGAACCAAACACAATAACTATGCGAGCTAAACACAATAATTATGCGAGCTAAACAATCAGTGATTTTGTTGGAGTTTAATGAATTGTGTCCGTCGCTGATGGGGCAGTTCATCCAGCAAGGGAAATTGCCCAACTTTCAACGGTTTTATCACGAATCGGCTGTGTATACTACCGATGCCGAAGAGCAGCCGCCCAACTTGGAACCTTGGATTCAGTGGGTCACGGTTCACACAGGGCAACCCTACGAAAAGCATCAAATTTTTTTCCTAGATGATGGGCACAAGCTCAAATTTCCGTCGATTTGGGATACCGTATCGGCAGCAGGATATCGGGTTTGGGTCTGTGGCAGCATGAACGCCCGCTACGATACGCCATTGAATGGAGCATTTCTCCCTGATTATTGGACAACTCGGCAAACCCCCTATCCAGAGCAGGAGTTTCAGGCGTTCTTTAACTTCGTCAAACGGCAGGTACAGGAACATACCAATGATTCAGCATCGCTCAACTGGCAAGAGTATTGGCAATTTCTGACATTCATGGCAACCCATGGATTATCGGGGGCAACCATTGGGGCGATCGCCCAACAATTACTCAAAGAGCGGCGCACCGGACAGGGTCGCTGGCAACGCGCCACCATTTTAGATCGGTTGCAGTGGGATGTCTTTCGCTGGTATTACCGCAAAATCCAACCCCAGTTCTCAACCTTTTTCATCAACAGTACCGCGCACTTCCAGCATTTACATTGGCGCAATATGGAGCCAAGCCGCTTTCAAGTGCAACCCACCGCTCAAGAGCAGGCGGAATATGAAACCGCGATTTTGTTGGGCTATCAGGCGATGGATCGGCTGATAGGCGAAGCGTTAGTTCTGGCGGATGACCAAACCACGCTGATGTTATGTACGGCATTAAGCCAGCAGCCCTGCTTCACCTATGAAGCGACGGGCGGCAAACGACTCTATCGTCCTCGGCGGTTTGAAGAGGTGCTGACATTTGCTGGAATTACGGGGAGCTATGAGTGTTCACCGGTAATGGCAGAAGAATTCTTTCTGCGCTTCGATCGCGAATCGGATGCGTGGGCGGCGGAACAACAGCTTGCCGCGTTGCAGATTGATCAGCAACCCGTGATGCGGCTGAAGCGACAGGGCAACGAAATTTACACCGGCTGCGGCATTTTCGACCAATTGCCTGCACAAGCCGTGTTGCAGCGATTTGACTCGAAGGGCGATTGCGCTTCTGAGCCGATCTCGACCCTGCCATTTTTCGATCTCTTCTATCAAATCGAAGATATTAAAAGTGGAATGCATCACCCAGACGGTATTCTCTGGATTCGTCATCCCAATTTGAATCACACTGTTCATCCAGATAAAATCTCCTTGCAGGCGATCGCACCTGCTATTTTGAGCTTGTTGGAGGTGCCAACAGCATATTCCTGATGCGGTGCATCAGCGGGTCTAAACTGAGCAGTTTACGTCACCCATTTATCCCCATGTGAGGCAAGCCGCTGGTGAGTTTTGTTTTGTTTGGTCGTAAAATCAGCCCTCAATTACGGGCAATTGTTAATAACACCGGTTGGCTGCTTGTTGACCGGGTCTTGCGAATGACTGTGGGCTTTATGCTGGGTGTTTGGATTGCCCGCCATCTTGGAGTTCAACAGTATGGGCTGTTCAATTTTGTGGCTGCCTTTGTCTATTTATTTAATCCCCTTGCCACCTTGGGTTTAGATAACATCGTGGTTCGCCATCTGGCACAAAATACGACCCCTAAAAATGTCACCCTGGGTACTACCTTTGGCTTGAAATTAGTGGGTGGTTTGCTATCGGTGCTGTTGGCAATGGGGAGTATTCTTCTCTTACGCTCAAATGAATCATTAACCATTAGCCTCGTGGCGATTGCAAGCACCTCTGGGATTTTTTATGCCTTCGACACGATCGATCTGTGGTTTCAATCGCAGGTTCAGTCAAAATATACCGTTTTGGCACGAAATATCGCCTTTTTTTGGATTGCGTTGGTTAAGCTAGCGTTGCTGATCCTGAAAGCTCCATTAATTGCGTTTGTCTGGGCAGGACTCGCTGAAATCGGTCTGAGTGCCGTAGCGATGGTGGCAATGTATCGGTTGAAAGGCAATGCGATCTCACACTGGCGCTGGCAAGGATCTCTAGCAAAGTCACTGCTAAAAGAGGGTCTTCCGTTACTACTATCTGGTTTCACTATCATGATTTATATGCGGATTGATCAAATCATGTTGGGGCAAATGGTGGGCGATCAGGCAGTCGGAATTTATTCTGCGGCAACCCGCCTCTCCGAAGCGTGGTACTTTATCCCAACGGCAATTATTTCCTCCGTATCACCCGCTCTCTATAAAGCCAAAGACCAATCTGAAACGACCTACTACCGCTATATGGGGCGCTTACTGCGGTTGATGAACGCGATCTCCGTGGCGGTTGCCCTGCCCATAACGGTTCTGGCTCCTCGAATCATTCAGTTCTGCTATGGCACAGCCTATCTTGAAGCGAGTTCGGTGCTGGTGATTCACATTTGGGCAGCCGTGTTTGTATTTATGGGAGTTACAACCCTTCCTTATTTTATTGCCGAAGGATTGACCGATCTCACATTTCAACGAACACTTATGGGAGCCATCATCAATGTAATCCTCAACTTTTTTTTAATTCCACGCTATCAAGGAGTGGGTGCAGCGGCAGCGACCGTCATTTCTCAAGCGATCGCATCTTACTTTAGCCATGCACTCCATCCCAAAACGCGAAAACTGTTTTGGCTTCAAACTCGCTCATTGTTCTTCTTGCGCTAACAGCTTCATGGAAATCATTATTTGCACGTATAACAATGCAATGTTACTGGATCGAACCCTAAGCGCGATCGCAGTTACAGTCCGCGCACCATCGATTATTCATCTCATCTACGGTGAAGCCTATCTCCAATTCAGTTCAGTGCTAGTAATTCATATTTGGGCAGTAGTTTTTGTATTTATGGGAGTTGTAACTTTACCCTGCTTGATTGTTGAAGGACTAGCTCACTTGACTTTTCAGCGCACACTCATGGGTGCCATCATCAATATTGTTCTGAATTTTTTACTCATTCCCCACTACACTGTGGTTGGTGCAGCCATCGCCACAGTGATTTCACAAGCAGTGGCATCTTAATCTAAGCCATGGTTTTCATCATCGAGCAAAAAGATTGTTCATGATTCAAACTTGTTCCTTGCTGATGTTGAAGTAAAGATTTAAACGCTTGCTACTGAATCACATTTCTTGAGAAGAAGTATATGGATATTATCATTTGTACCTATAACAATGCCGATTTACTAAAACGATCTCTAGCTACACTTGCCAAACAGCGGTTCTTAAAACCACGTTCTTGGTCAGTTATGGTCGTTGACAATAACTGCACTGATCAGACGGCAAGGGTATGTGATGACTATATCTGTGCTCAAACCATACCAGGCTTACGACGAATTGTTGAACAAAACCAAGGGTTAGCCTATGCCCGTTTATGCGGCGTTAATAACACTAGTAGCGAATGGCTCGCCTTTGTTGACGAAGATTGTTTGTTGGCAGAAAATTGGGTTGAGCAAGCAATAGAATTTGCAGCCTCCCACCCTCGCTGTGGGGCCTTTGGCGGCAAAGTCATTCTAGATTGGGAAAATAAACCTTCTCCATTACTGGCAAAACATGCTCGTTCCTTTTCTGAAGTTAATCGAGGCGACAAAATTCAAAAATTATCTAGAAGAGACTTTCACATTCCTGGTGCAGGTTTAGTTATACAACGAGCCGCATTAAAGGAAAGTGGTTGGATAGAGCAGCAATTTCTGAATGATCGCGAAGGTGATAAAAATAGGTTTTCCGCTGGAGGAGACTCGGAAATTATCTTGCGCATCCTCAATGTGGGATATGAACTGTGGTACACGCCTAGCTGCATCTTGCATCATTACATCCCAAGCAGACGTATCTCAGAAAATTACTTAGCTGATTTAACCTACGGCTTAGGACTATCTGCTCCTTATATCGCCTGCTTTCGATGGCACTATTCCTTCAAAGTTTGGTTTGGCGTGTCTATCCTGAACCTAATTAGGCATGCCTTAAAAGCAGTTTTCTTGACGGCTATATCTATTGTTAAGCCTAATGCACGTATGGATTCTATGATCCGTTGGAGGTGGATAAAGGGACAAGCTATTGGTTTAGTAAACATCATCAAACCTATTGATAAAGAGCAAAATAAATGGCTGAATTTATTCAAGCAATCACAGATGTAGATGTCCATAAGACATCCATTCTATATTTTTTGATTTGGAAATAATGTATGGACATTATTATTTGTACTTACAATAATGCGGTATTACTAGAGCGATCGCTAGCTGAACTTGCCAAACAGCAGTTTGCAACATCTCATTCTTGGTCAGTTGTAGTCGTTGATAATAATTGCACTGATTGCACAGCAGAGGTGATCAATAACTATATCCATGCTCAAACCATACCCGGTTTGCGACGAATTGTTGAAACAAAACAAGGATTAACCCACGCTCGGATTTGTGGCATTCGTAACACGACTAGTGAATGGATTGCCTTTGTCGATGATGATTGCCGCTTGGCAGAAAATTGGGTCGAAAAGGCGATCCAGTTTGCTGCTAGTCATCCCGGTTGCGGTGCTTTTGGCGGCAAAGTGATTTTGGATTGGGAAACTCCGCCTTCTCCTGAGCTAATTAAGCATAGTGCGATTTTTGCTGCTTGCGATCGCGGTAATATCGCCAAACTCCTTGACCAAAGAACCTTTCACATTCCAGGAGCAGGTCTTGTAATTTATAGAACCGCACTTGAGCAAAGCGGTTGGTTAGATCAACAATTTCTCGTGGGAAGAGAGGGAAACACCCTGACCGCAGGCGATGATTCAGAAATTGTTTTGCAAATTCGCAATGCTGGATATGAACTGTGGTATAACCCTGACTGTATCCTGCATCACTTCATTCCTGCCAGGCGGATGTCAGGAGCATATCTGGCTAAGATAACTTACGGCATGGGGGTTGCGGCTCCCTACCTTGCAGGATTACGGTGGCGACAGTCCTATATCCTATGGTTCGCGATATCCCTGCTCCGAATCCTCAAGTACAGCTTGGAGACGATCGTGTCTGTCATCCGCTCTTTGATCGACTCAAATGAGAAATCTGACACCGCGATCAAGTGGCAGTGGACAAAAGGACAAATTGATGGACTCTTTGCCATCCTGTCGATGCGCGATCAGCCTCGAAATGCATGGATAGATCTGTTCAAATCATGATGAAATTTTTACTGCTATTCATCTGCATTCCCATCTTATATTTCTGCCCTGCTCTGTATCCTCCGATCGCCAGCTTCACATCAATCTTTTTCATGAGCGGAAAGGAACTCGACTGTATTGCACTTTTTCTACTGTTTTCCGCCGCCGCCATGACCTCATTCATAGCCGCCACGATTATTCCAGTTTCCGATACTATCGTCTACATCAACTCTTTTCAAAGCATCCAGTTATTTGATTTTTCTGAACTCAAATTAGATAACGATGGGCTTGAACCTTTCTATAAATTTTATGAGTACGGGTTAAGCCTGTTTATTGGTGACAACCCAAATTTATTTTTACTCGCTTCAGGATTGATTACCAATGGAATCATCACGATCGCTATCCTAAGAATCTGCGATCGCCTAGATCAACTCAAACTAGTCGGTATTATTTTTACGGTTTATTACAGTTTGGTCGCCCCGCTTCTAGGTGCCCCGCTTTTTCTGTTGAGATCTAATTTATCGCTCTCTATTCTTCTTTTAGCCATCAGTTTTTATAATGAAATTCCTATCCTTTTCTATGTATTTGGCATCATTTCTATCTTTCTCCATTACTCAAGTTTGCTAATTTTTAGCGTGTTGATTCTGCTAAGTTGCTTATCATATTTTATTAAAAATACGGCAGTTTTGAACAATCCAGGGTTTTCCAAGTTGCTTAACGAAGCAAGCAGAAAAATCTCTTTGATCCTCCTTCTAATAGGCTTTGTCTTGTCTACTCTAAGCCCCGACGTAGTGATTTCAACCCTCCAGGGATCTCTCGCCAGTTTTGGGGAAGGCGGCAATGCAGCATCAGGGAAAGCCAAGTCTTTTTTAGACGCGAAAGATGAGAAATTTATAGACTTCCAAAATCCAGTATTCTTAATTCACATCACTCTTACTCTACTCTGTTTCCTAAAGCTACAAGAGAATTTATTGACTGCACCACATGCTTACCAGAAAGATTTTTTAAAGCGGATCACCTTTCTGGAATCTTTGAGAGTAGTTGGAAGAGTTCTTCTTATCATTATCATTTTCACCGCACCCTTAAACGTTCTCCCCTACCGCACAGGATTCTTTAACTTCTTATATTTTCCATTGTGGCTAATTAATGTTCCATTTTTGCCGATAAAATCAGTGAAAAACCTTTCAAAATATCTAATTTTATTCGCTTTATTGAGTGTCTTTTCCTACACGTTCTACTGGATGCCCAAGCGGGAAGGAGGCGAATATTTTATCGTTGTGCTAGAGGGAAAACCTTTGAGATACAACTTGCCGCAGGTGATTGAACAGTTTTTGAACTAGTTTTAGCAATAACATTCGGAATGAATTATCTTAACCAACAATCCAAAGGAGTTTCTATGAGTGATTGCTTAATATCCGTCGTGACGATCACAAAAGATCATATCAACGGTCTTGCTCAAACCCTGACCTCAGTTCAAGAGCAAGACTACCAAAATATCGAGCATCTTGTGATTGATGGAAACTCTACCGATGGCTCAAAAGAGCTTTTGAACACCTATGTTCACTCTAAACACTATGTCTATTACTCCGAACCCGATAACGGGATTGCCAGTGCTTTTAACAAAGGAATTGCCAGAAGCACTGGACATCTAATCTTTTTTCTAAACTCTGGAGATGTGTTTTTCTCCAATTCCGTGATCTCTGAAGTGGTTGCCAGCTACCAACAAAATCATTGGAAATGTGCCCAGGGAGGAGTGGTTGCACCCAGCCATTCCACTCCTGAAGTCCTTTATATGCCGCCAAAACTTTCCTCTCACTTCTTGCATTACTTTATGTTTTTACCCCATCAAGGTTTTTTTTGTGAAACCTCGTTGCACAAAAAACATCAATTTGATGAATCGCTTAAAACATCAATGGATTACGATTTATTCCTGAAAATGCTACCCGGTTTAGATATTTTTTACTTGCCGTTCGTTATTGCCAAGCGGGAACCAGGCGGCGTTTCGAGCAACTGGCAATTACGAGTAAGTGAACATGCACAAATCCGTCTGAAGTACGCTGCTACAGGGGTTGATAAGGCGATCGCGTCTTGGATCAATGCACTCGTTTACTTGAAAAATTATTTAAAGATTGGTTCTCCATTTTCGAGGAAATGGAAGCCTAAAAATGTTGCTAATTCTACTACTTCATCGTCCCAGAAAAATATTAGTAAGCCATGACTATTCAGTATGTATTCATCCCTAACAATCCGATATTGTGGCACTGTGCAGATTCATTTTTTAGGGTTTTGAGCCAAAGAAAAAGTCAGCAACAAGATAAAATTACATCGGTCGAGTATGTTTCTAAAACTAACTTTAGAAATACTTGGCATCTGGTTCATACCTTGCTAAATGCCTCATCGGAATCATCAATATCGCTGTTTTTTCTAGCAATTCAATCTGATTATTTAGTCATTGCCTTCCTGCTGAAGCTAATCTCAAAGATTTGTCAGAAAAAGGTGAACATTTATTATTTGATGCATGAACCTAGATTAGAAAAAGGACGAGTGAATTTTGTTAAAGGGTTCCTAGTGTATGTTCACCAGGTAATGTTTGCTTACATTGCTGATAAAGTTATGTTACCGAGTCCTGAAGCAGTTAGCAGAGCAAAAACGTTTATTCTCGATGCAAAAATTTATCAGATAAATCTTGCTTTTGCGTCAATTTCTGATGAGGCTTTAAGGCAAAATTTGCAGCAGTTGAAAGGGCATTGGGATAACAGTAAAAAATTTCTGATGTTAGGCACAGTGTCTTCGATCGATAAAAATCCTCAAGGTTTTTTAGAGTTTGCCAGTGCCTTTCAATGCCATTATCCTAATCAAGCTCAGTTTATTCGAGCCGGTCGCGATCGCACTTCATTTGTAGAGTACAACGATAATTTAATCATTCGATTTCCCAGCTATATTTCAGAGGCAGCCAAACGATTTTTACTGGGTTTAACCCATTTTGTAATTGTGCCCTACACTGCCTCAACCCAAAGTGGCGTAATCACAGAAGCCTTAAGTCATGGCAAGTTGATTATTGTCAACGATATTCCTGCCTTTGCTCATCTCAAAGAATTCAGTTTTATTTTTACGGTTGATTTCTCCGATCCTAATTCTATCTTGGCTTGTATCCACCAGATTTCAATCATGGACATCTCTGAATATGAACAATACTATTGGGAGGCAATTCACTATTTTGAACAGCATTACTCAGAGCGCTGTTTATCAGCCGCATTGAGCAAAGTTTTATAGCAACTTTTCTGAGCTGATTGCGATCGCTATGTAATTCTCAACCTTTCATTCAACATTTATTCCTCATAATTTCTATGGCTTCATCGGTAACTGTTGGCATTCCATTTTATTCGGGTAGCAAACCAGAACAATTACAGGCGGCAATAGATTCAATTATTAATCAGAGCTTACGCCCGGATGAGGTTCATTTAATTCAAGATGGCTCAATCTCAAAGGAACTCAGTCAGCTTATTCAAGCCTATGTTGAGCATTGCTCAAACGTCACCCATCTAATCCTTCAGCAAAACTCAGGACTTGCCCATGCCATCAATTTCTCAATTCTTCATACGACCTCTGCATACTACGCTCGAATGGACTCGGACGATATTGCTTACCCTCAACGATTAGAAAAGCAAATTCAGTTTTTAGACGCTCATCCAGAAGTCAACATTTTGGGCACCTGGGCACAGGAATTTACAACCAATCCTGCGACAGAACAAGGATTTTTAAGAAAAGTCCCCACAGAACTGGCTGAGATGGA
>JBGTAZ010000197.1:0-15111 GCA_041749615.1 Leptolyngbyaceae cyanobacterium
CCCCAGTACCCGCCGCAATTCCGCCTATCACTCCACCCACCCCCGCTATTGCACCACCTGTTATCGCACCGCCTGTTGTCGCGCCGCCTCAACCCGCCATTATCAGCACTCCGGCAATTTCAGTTCCAGTCGCCCTGCCCGTTGTGCCTGCGATTCCAGCTGTGCCTGCGATTCCGGCTACGCCAACGACTCCGGCTGTGCCTGCTGTTCCCGCTGTGCCTGCGACTCCTCCTGCTGCTGCAATTATCACAGCGCCACAGGTTACTCCTAATTTGGATCTGCCATCCGTGCAGCCTGGTTCAGGGGCGACCACGGCACCGGCTCTCCCTACTAGCCCTACTCCATAGTTTGCGCTCTACTCAAAAGTCACCAGTAAAAGTCACCAGTAAATTAAAGGGAGGGGCGATCGCCCCTCCCTTTATGGTTTGACTTAGTTTTTGTTTTTACTTTAGGCATCATTATCCAGTTCAGCCGTTTTCACCAATAGCTGTTTGCTCAGGTTGCCGCGTTGCACCTGTAGTTTAAGCATTTGTCCAATTTGGCTGTTTTCTACCAACTGTTGGAGCTGTTCGGCAGTCGCGATCGCGTGTCCATCAATCTCAGTCACCACATCACCTCGCCGCACTCCAGCTTTTTCGGCTGGAGTATTGGGCAACACCCGCACCACAACAACTCCCTTTACTTCAGGCACTAAAAAGGCTGAATTTGGATCAGTATTATTCTGCTTCGCCAGTTCCGGCGTGAGCGTCGTCATTTGCACACCCAAGTAAGGATGCGTAATTCGCTCTCCCTTCGCCAAACGGGTTTCAATCTCTTTCGCTTTGTTAATGGGAATTGCGAAGCCAATACCCATCGCATCCGCTCGAATTGCCGTATTAATCCCAATCACCTCGCCTTGGTCATTCAGCAAAGGACCACCCGAATTGCCTGGATTAATCGCAGCATCCGTTTGAATAAAATCTAGGCGTTTGTTGGGAATGCCAACCTGGGCGCTAGAGCGCTTCAGAGTACTCACAATTCCTAAAGTGACGGTGTTATCTAACCCTAAAGGATTGCCAACCGCGATCGCCCAATCTCCCACCTGAATACCATCCGAATTACCTAATGTTGCGACGGGCAACGCTTTACCCTCAATTTTGACAACGGCTAAATCAGTTACCTCATCCACCCCTTTCACCGTGCCATCAAACACGCGCCCATCCTTGAGGGTAACTGTGACGCGATCGGCTTTATCCACAACATGGGCATTGGTCAAAATCACGCCACTTTGATCCACAATAAACCCCGATCCTTGACCTCTCATGCGTTCTTCACGGGGGATTTGTGAATAATAATCCCCTCCAAAAAATTGGCGAAACAGCGGGTCTTCCATCAACGGTTCAGTAGAGCGTTGGCGGGTAACCGTACGTTCGGTGTCAATTCTCACCACAGAGGCACCGACCAATTTTACGGCGGCTGCCACAAAGCTGCCTTTACTCAATTCCACTTTGGGTAATACAGCCGCACTCACTGCTCTGCTCTCCGGGCTGAGGGGTGCGGGTTCCAGACTCGCCGCAGAGGCACTAGGCAACGTTTGAAACACTAAAAGCACCGACATTCCAAAGGCGATCGCGGGATAGGCAAACCGACGCAGAAACTCAAAAAGGTTGACAACGTGCATATCACATACCTTTGACATTGCTCAAACGAGGAATCAGCAGCCTACTATTGAGCCAAAGCAAATGCTGCCAAATCTCTCCACCATTTTGACAGTCTTAGAAGGGTTCTACCTATTGGGATAGAGATACGGCTGAGTAGGGGTTACCGACCTCTGAGAGAGGGTTGATGCGCGACTTCCGCCAACACCTAGGCTAGAATCGACAGATAACTTTCATTTGCGCTAATTTAGATGCCCCCTTCTGAGCTTCCCCACAAGCATGACGTAGAAATTGAAGAGGGTTGTCATCCCCATGAACAGTTATCCAAAAGCCATCCCCACGTTCATACCGAAGAGTCACGCCGAAAAGTTGTCAATCGGTTATCTCGGATTGAGGGTCACATTCGCGGCATTAAGGCAATGGTTCAAGACAATCGCTCTTGTCCTGATGTGCTAGTGCAAGTGGCAGCCGTTCGCGGAGCCTTAGACCGGGTCGCACGGATTATTTTGGATGATCATCTAACTGAATGTATTGCCCGTGCAGCTCATGAAGGCAGTATTGAAACAGAGATTCAGGAGTTGAAGGCAGCCCTTGATCGCTTCCTCCTGTAATCTAATCCTTCACACTTTGATCCCTCAGATCAAGTAACACTGGCAAACAATTTCTCATAGGATTGCGATGAGATGGCAGGCTTTGCCACAATTTCAACAATCTTATTGCGAGATTCAGGCAGAAACAGAGCTTCTACACAGACTTGGGCAACTTTAGTGCGGGGAATGCTGCCTTCAAATAAAGTATCTGCCCCAGACATGACCACACCATCGGTGTTGTCCTCATTTTTTAATCCACCCGGTCTCACAATGGTGTAAGGAATGCCGCTGGCTTGCACATACTCCTCTGCCTGTTTTTTCCAGACCAAGATCAGAAAGAATAAATTCAAGGGATGAAAAAACTGAGACGTGCACAGGGAAGAGACCATGACGAATTGCTCAATTCCGTTTGCCTTCGCCGCATTCACTAAGTTTTTGGTGCCTTCAAAATCGACGCGGTAAGGACCCGTTGGATCGAACCCAGGACGAGCACCTGTTGCGGATAGCACCACGCTACAATCGGCGATCGCGGCGCTGAGGCTGTCGGGTTTCAGCACATCTCCCATTACTAGCTCTACTTCGGCTGGCAAAATTGCGCGGGCAGATTCTAAATCGCGCACCAACGCTCGAACTGGAATTTGTCGCTTCACCAGTTCTAATACAATTCTGCGTCCGGTTTCACCCGTCGCTCCAGCCACAAACGCTTTCATAAATAAACTCTCCATGAGGATGATATCTTATTGATTATTGCAGCAATGACGGGCACTACTTTTTTAGGGATGGCTGCTATGGGCGAACTAATTCTGTGCGCGAACTGATTCTATGTGCGAACTGATTCCATGTACTAACTGACAAGTCAGCGCTGACGCGATCGCGCCTGTAGTGGATTGACCTGAAAAAGCACTACCTCCCCCAAAAAATATCTAAATCACATCACCAATTGCTGCTAGCTATGTTTAAGATAGGGTTTCATTCAGCAGATAGAAATCCCGCTTATGAGGGAACTATAAAAAAAGTTGTTACTCATTACCTGGGAATCCGAAGCGAATGCAGTCATATCGTTCTACCGAACAACCTGCTGAAGCGCCCAACGGCGTAATACACACTGCGTCAGTCCTATCAAATGCTGACTATTCAGTTTCAGTTACAAAGGATGCTGCTCAGCTTGTGAATGAGCCAATTCGTTTTGACAGTCAATTTCAAGACCACATGGAAATGTGCGCCGATGCGCGCACTGTTGCCCAATACTTGGATCGCCATTCTGAGTGGTTTCGTCGATGTGCCCATCCCATGAAAGTTGAGCCAATTGGCACGAATAGTTACACCTTGCTGATTGGGCGCTTTGGCTCGTTTGGCTATGAGGTGGAACCCAAGATTGGGCTAGATTTACTGCCTCAGCAAGAAGGCGTTTACCGAATTGTGACGGTGCCAGTGCCGGAATACAGTACGGTGGGCTACGATGTCGATTTTCGAGCAGCGATGGAACTGGTGGAGGTGCCATCGGAGGGCAGTCGTGAGGCTGCAAGCGATCGCCCAGCGCAACCTGTAACCACCCGTGTGCAATGGCAGCTAGATTTGACGGTGATGATTCAGTTTCCCCGGTTTATTCATGCGTTGCCCAAGCCGCTGATTCAAAGCACGGGCGATCGCCTGTTGCGCCAAATTGTTCGCCAGGTTTCCACGCGGCTGACTCGCAAAGTGTTAGAAGATTTTCACCAAACCCACGGGCTTACCATTCCAAAGCGCTCTAACCGCTGGTTTTTTCGTAAATCCGAGATGGATTTAGATAGCCACTCCGTAGACGAGTAGATTGGCTTGCAATCGGTAAAAAATTGTTAGAGTAAAGCTGCTGTTTTAATACAATGGCACTACTCACTGCTGAATGGGACTGAATGGGGTTTAAAGGCTTACTTCTAGCTGCTGCTTTTATTTCGGCAGCCCGTATTTTTACATTCTTTTTGCCAACTCAGGACGTGCCTGATTTTGGTCAATTGCCGCGGACTGAATCTGAACCCAATCAGCCCTATGGTTCCTTGCCATCCACTATTTTCCCAGTTTCCCCTGATTTCCCGGTTTCCCCGGATGCAGATGTTCGGAATCCAGTTCAAGCTGAACCCGACATCGCCCAAAGACCCTCAGTTGCTACGGGATGTGAGTCCGCAGGGTCGGCAGTGGTCACCGTTTATGCGGGGCGAGAGATCGGCTCTGGGAGCATTATCAGCCCTGATGGATTGGTGTTAACGAATAATCATGTGGTCAGCCCTCTGCGATCGCGATCTCTCTCCGTCGAAACCTTGGAGGGGAACCGCTACGAGGGGCGGGTGATTGCCACCGATCGCCGCAATGATTTGGCTCTAGTTCAGGTTGAAACCCAGGCGATGTTACCCATTGTGCGGCTGGCTGCGAATCAGATGGCTGAGGTAGGTCAATTAGTTTGCGCGATCGGTAGCCCTTGGGGTAAGGCGGGAGTTTTGACCGAAGGGCGCGTGCTCAAAATTCGCTCGAATGGAGATTTGGAGTCCGATGTGTTGCTCAAACCCGGCAGTTCGGGCGGACCGTTGTTGAACGCTCAAGGAGAGATGATTGGCGTGAATAAGGGCGTTGCTAAGCGGGCAGCCAGTGGGGCGGGCGATCGCAACAGTTTTGCCACCAGCCTCAACGCGGTTCGAGAATTCATCCAGCAAAATCGCCTGAGTCGCCCATCGGTCGAACTTAAAAATTAAGGGATACAGATTTGACTCTGCATCCCTATAGAAAATTAGCAATAGCTCAAACAAGTTGAGGAACTATTCCAAATAGTTTGAAGCAACCCAGCTACCGTTGGAGAGTTGTTCCCAAGCATACCCATCTCGGTAAACGGGATCTGCGTCGGTATGCACGAAGGTGCCATCGGAAACAGCATCTTCAACGTGGTAACCCAGCCCTGGACCCGAACGAATATTCAAGCCAATGCCGGTATTGGTGCTGACATACCCACCGCCAGAAGATACCGGGGTGTAGTAATCATCTTCGGGGCAGTCATCGTAGTAATCATCGTGGTAATAACTCACTTCTTCGTAGCTGGTGGGTTCATAATATTCACTGACATACTCTGTAGCAACCCAGCCGCCAGCCGCACGCTGCCAACTGTAATCATAATGATCATAGGAAACAACTTCGTCGTAGGTATAGATAGAAGTTCCGTCTTCTAGCCCTCCGATGCGTCGATAGTCAAGTCCTGGACCACTGCGAACATTTAAGCCAATGCCGCTATTGGTATCAACAACGCCCCAATCTACAGGCTTGTATTTTTCATTCAAGCCAAGAGCCGTGGCGGTTTCTTTGCCCACAATTCCATCCACTTGCTTTAAGCCTTGGCGCACTTGGAAATCCATGACCGATGCTTCGGTTTTGGCACCATATGAGCCATCGGCTTCAATGCCTAAGGCTTTTTGAATGTGAGTCACTTCATCGCCGGATGTTCCCGCACCATAGGATGGGGTTGCTGCCATTGCATTGCCGCTGCCGATAGATGCTGCGACTACAGCCGCACCTGCCAACGTCATCAAGGCAGAACCCGAAGCCTTGAGATGGGCTTGATTCAACAATGTCACCTCTGGATCAGGTGTGGGATCTTCGTAATGGACAGCCGTATAAACAAAAGCTAGTAATTCCATAAGCTCCTCGATCGCTTAATCTTCACCTGCCCAGACTTTCAAAAGGCGATCGCATTGCTCATAAAGTGATGCAACACACTCTTGAAGATGCGCAGTGTTGAGTGTATAAAAATTACATTTGCCCATGGTCGTAGAATCTATCAAAACTGTGTGAATGATAAACTTTACTTGATGGAAAATGATAATTTAGTTATACCATATGCTTTTTGTAGAAAACTTGATTGTTACGTTTTTCTACTTTGAAAGAAGAGCTGATTGATCGTTATTTTTTAGGAGCAGCCTTCGTCTCAACAGGTGCTTTTGAATCGCGAATTTTGTAGGTTCGGAGCAGTTCTAAACTGGGGCAACACGCCGGATCGCCGGGTCGAAATTGTTGGATTTTTGCTTCAATTGTGGCATTGGGTTTCACCGCGATCGCTTTCACTCTCACTTGAGATCCCACAAATTCCGAAGAAATATTCTTAGGGATTCCCTGCTCATTGACCACGGCGACTAAATAAGTCACATCGCCAGAGTTGGGAATCGTCACCCTGAGCGATGCCACTGCATCTTTTACGCCATCCTTGTTTAAATTGCCATACGCTACCACATCATCTAAAGAGATGGTTCGTTGGGTGCTTTTATCTGTATATTTACCGTTTACTAGCTGGATGGGTCCTTTTGCCAGAAAGAAATATTCTGCATTTTTCAATTTTTCTACCGTCAAAGGCGGTTTTGATTGCGGAGATGGCGGAACGGTTTGGGGCGGAGTTGTGGTCGTTGCCGGTGAAGTCGTTGCCGGTGAAACAGTCGGGCTAGGTTTCGTTTCAGACCCCTGCCCCACGGGGGGAGAAGCAGAGGATGCGGCGCTGCTAGAAACAGTGGATTGATCTTGAGTCGGGACCGCATTGCATCCTGCTAGGCTGAGGCTAACTGCAAGTCCACTGGCAAGCCACATAAAACTATCTTTAAAGTTCACAACCATTTTCTTAGGCACTGTTCTGAAGAACTGTTTTTTAAGACGATTAACAGCGTGTAATTTTGCCGTTTGTCTAAGTTTTGTAGAATCTAAGTCAAGATCTAAGTCAAGACAATGGTAGCAGCAAGGTTTTAATTGGATGCGTTGAAATGGAGAATACTTTATTCAAGCAGCCATTGACTGAGAACTAAATTTGGAGACCTACTTAGGCAGAGGGCGGCATTTTTCCTATCACACGTTTGAGTGATGTTGCACTACTGCCGCGATCGCTAAGGCATGAATTTCGATGGATCTTGAGGCATGAAAACGAACTATTTGATCATGGGTAGTGGCTTAATATTGATCAGTCTGGCATCTGCAACTGCCACTTTTCTAAAAGTTTTGTCTCAAACCGATAGAGAAAACAATCAGGCTCACCAAGCTCTAAAAATTCAAACTGAGAATACTCAAAAGACACTTTCTTTAGAGTCTAAAAAAAAGCAAGCGGATGATATCTACCAAAAAGTCAATCGCGCAGTAGTCACAGTATATGGAGCAAAAGAATTGGGATCTGGCATCGTTATACGAACAGATGGACTAGTTTTGACCAATAAACATGTGGTTGAGAATTCCTCCTTTCCTGCCGTCAAAACTGCTTCTGGAGAAATGTATGAAGCGGAAGTTGTTGATTTTAATTTGCGCTACGATTTGGCGATCGTACGGTTGAAAACCAAAGTCTCCACCCCAATCGTTTTGCCAACAGTCACTCTGGTAAACACCCTACGATTGCAACCGGGCGATCGCGTGTATGCGATTGGGAGTCCCGGAGGCAAAGCCGGAACGATGACGACTGGCAGTTTCCTTCGCACGACTGAGCAGGGCAGTTTACAACTGAGTGCGGGGCTGCTCAGCCCAGGTAATTCTGGCGGACCGTTGCTGAATGCTGAGGGTGAAGTCGTGGGGATTAACAAAGGTGTTTTGGATGATGACACCGGACTGGCGACCAGCGTTGTGGCGATTAAAGAATTGCTAGCTCGCCATGATGCCATTCGCGATCGCTCCAAAAAATAGGGGCGCATCGATTGTGAATTGAAGAAAATCAGAAGCCGTGGGATTTTCGACGATCAACTTTTTTAATTTTGTGATTGATCAACCTGGAGTTGTTGAAGTTGGGCGATTGTTAGTCCTGTAATCTCCGCGATCGTCTCTAAAGGCAAACTCTTTCGGAGCATATTAAGAGCAATTTCCTTGCGCTCCTTCTGTATCACCTCTTGGGTAACCTTCTGTATCAGATCCTGGGTAACCTTCTGCGTAATACGTTCCTCAGTCTGCTGTTCTCATGCTAAAAACGCTTCTGATAGTGCCATGAGGTTCTTCTGTTGATTCCAGCCTTCAATCTCACCCAGTTCTATTTTAACTTTCGGCAAGAGGTATGGGGGGAAACGCGATCGCCCAAAGTAATATGCCCAAAACAATAGAGACGCAAAATTTCGCGTCTCTATCCAGCATTCGTGATTGCTGAAAACCAATGGCAGGAGTTTACATCCGGCTAATGATGTTTTTAACGATACCAACGCCAGTAATCGCCTGCCACCCAAACAAACCGAGTAGCACCAAGTTTAAAGAAATATGAGTGTAGCGCGCCCAATCGCTGCCCTTTTGCATCAGCGGCGATAGAGAAGCCGAGACGGCAATCATTCCGGTCATGCTTAACCCCACAATTAAATGGGGATTGACAAACAGCTTGCCACTGTTGATGTAGGTTGCGCTCATTGCACCGATTGCACCCACTACCATCAGCGCTAACAATAGAGAACCCACCTGATAATGCTTCAGGTTAAATTTACCTTTAATCAACTCTTTCTTTTCATCGCCTTGGGCGGAACGGGTTTTACGAACTTTTATCCCTAGATAAAGCGCATAAACGGTTAACGCCAGCAGCACCCACATTAAAACGGGGTGAATAAATTGGCTCCAAACTTTGATGGATTTGAGAATTTCAGGTGTCATAAGAACGGCAGGAGAGAAGGATCTTCATAGAAAGTAGCATAGGCGATCGCCATCAGCGCGATCGCCATTAGCATTGCTGCCAAGCTAAGCTTCAATCACCGCAATGCAGTCAATTTCCACCAACAAATCCTTTGGCAATCGCGCCACTTCCACACAGGCACGGGCAGGCGCATTCGTTTCGCTAAAGTAATTGGCGTAAACCGTGTTCATGGGAACAAAGTCATTCAGGTCTTTTAAGAACACTGTAGTTTTAACCACATCCTCTAACGTCGCTCCTGCTGCAACCAAGATCGCTTTGAGATTAGCGATCGCCTGCTCCGTTTGCTGAGTGACATCGCCAGCGCCCACAATGTCGCCTGTTTGCGGATCAAGGGCAATTTGCCCCGCCACAAATATCATTCGACCCGAAGCCGCGATCGCCTGATTATAAGGACCGACCGGAGCCGGAGCTAAATTTGTACGGATTACTTCACGAGACATAGCAATTTCTGGACTTAAACCTACTTACTCAGGGTATGCTGCTTCGGCTCAAATAGGCGTTTCAGCTTTAAGAACGGCTGCTCATAAAACCGGAAACTAATTTCACTGGCAATAATTGTGAGCAACAAACAGAGTAAAAACAGTGCAGCCAGAGAGTTTATGCCCATTTTCTTAAGGATAATGACTGATAAACTGATCATGGGCAGATGCATCAGATACATCCCATAGCTAATCACGCCAATTCGTTGAACTGGATAAAAGCTGAGTATACCGCTCAGGCTGTGTTTCTCTTGAATCACACAGCTTGCTAGAAGGATAGTCATTAGCACTTGAATCAACAGCCTAGGAAATCCGGCAAGATTTGCCATTGGTAGATTGCACACTAAAAAAGTCACCGCCAATAGGAAAACAGGAGTCCAAGTGGGGTGTAGCCAGCGTGCCAGTGCTTGAAAGCCTGACTCAAAATGTAGAGCGTAAGCCAGCAACACACCAAAACAGATGGGTGTAAATGTTGCTTGAAGGATCTCCAAGTGTTGGAAATTTACTCCGATCGTAGCGAGAGGATGATTGAGTACCCCAAAGTTGATCAGCTGGTTTACAAAGATTACGCCACCGATCAATGTAAATTTAGCATGGGTGCTTTTGACGAACTTTTCGATAGGAGGATAAACGGCATAAAACTGTTGCTCCGTAGCCAGTGACCATGAGATCGCCAGCATCGTTTCTGCCCTAATCCAATTCGAGGTATGGGTCAGGTAATACGGAAGTTCACTAAAAAAGTCTTTTGCCATCTTGCCATGGGGCATGAATAGCGGCAAACCGATGGCGAAAACAATTAGTAAGCCATAGTAGAGGGGGAAAATCCGGAGTATCCGACGCATGTAGAACTGTTGGAGTGCAATATCACCATTTTTGTCCCGCTCTCGCAACAGCAGGGTAGTGATCAAAAAACCACTCAACACAAAAAACATATCGACACCTAGGAAGCCCCGCCCTAGTGCCGGAATTCCCTCCCATTTCTCTGGCATATGATGCCAGATGACAGCCAGGATACTAATGCAGCGCAAACCATCCAATGAATGGAAAAAACGCTTCGATCGAAACTCCTCATAGTTGGGCATGATGAATACCATTTGTCTACTTAAATGTCTCTATGCAGTTAAAGTGCCCGCATCAAGCAGGAAGTAAACGCCCCTTACTTTGAATTCTTTGTCTAGGAATGAAATCAAACAGATCAAGAGTGTGAGATTTTACTAGCGTCTAACTTAACCTACAAAATTCATTAAGTAGACAGAACTAATGAAATCGAAGAAGAGTCTTTGCATTCCCCCCGGCGATCTCCGTCTCCTTTGCCAAGGGATGCTACGGGGAGTGGCTATTTAATTGCGGCAAGCTACTTAACCTGATGTGCAACTAATTTGCCCTCATCCCAACCCTTCTCCCCAAGGAGAAGGGCTTTCGGACATTTCCGGTTCCCTCTCCCGCTGGGAGAGGGCTAGGGTGAGGGCAGTCTTTGCGTTGTTTCAGGAAAGTCGCACATCGCGTTACTTATTTAGTTTTCGATCCTTAGCGAGTGAGTTTTGGCTTCAGCCCATAGTTTCGGTAGCGCAGATAGTCTTGCAAAATGCGATCGTGATCGAAACAAAGATTGCTGGGAATTTGCCACGGCTCAAATAATTCCAAATGTGTGGCATCGTCGCCAGCGTTTGGCTCACCGATCGCTGTTGCCAAAAACACCACGCTTAAGGTGTGTTGGCGTGAGTCGCGGTTTGGATCAGAATACACATAAAACTGCTCCACCAGTTCCACCTGCAATCCGGTTTCTTCCGCTGCTTCCCGCTGCGCTGCTGTTTCCACCGACTCGCCATAATCCACAAAGCCCCCCGGCAGCGCCCAACCCAACGGCGGATTGAGCCGCTCGATTAACACAATCGGACGATGGGGGCGATCTCGCAGTTCAATGATGATATCAACAGTGGGGGTCGGGTTGCGGTAGGACATGAAAGGAGTGATTGGGTGTTCGTTTTGAGCATGATACAGTCGAGTGGTTCGATTTTCGCTAATCTTTTAACCCTATAGGTTCACCATGTCATCACTCCGAGCCAGCGGCGTTTTACTCCATCCCACATCGTTTCCCGGTCGCTATGGCATGGGTGATCTTGGCTTAGAGGCGTATCAATTCATTGATTTTTTAGCTGCTAGCGGACAGCAATATTGGCAAGTATTGCCTTTAGGACCTACTGGATATGGCGATTCTCCTTACATGTGCTACTCCGCCTTGGCAGGTAATCCGCTTTTGATTAGCTTGGAACTGCTGCAAGATAGTGGCTTTTTAGTGGATGGCGATTTATGGCATGTGCCAGATTTTTCGGGCGATCGCGTGGAGTTTGAAAAAGTGATTGCTTATAAAATGCCGCTGTTTCATAAGGCTTACAACACCTTCAAAGAGAAAGCCTCAGGAGTGCAGCGCACCAAATTTACTGGATTTTGTGAGGGCAAAGCGTATTGGCTAGATGACTATGCCATGTTCATGGCGCTAAAAGAAGCTCATGGCGGCGCGAGTTGGTATCAGTGGGAGCCAGAATTGGTGACGCGATCGCCCGACGCATTGCAGCAGTGGGGAGAGCGGCTCCACTCCGAAATCACCTTCCACAAATTTTTGCAGTTTGCCTTCTTTTCTCAATGGTCGGAGCTTAAACAACATGCGGGCGATCGCGATATTCAAATTATCGGCGATATTCCGATCTACGTCGCTCACGATAGCGCCGACGTTTGGGCAAACCCAGACAACTTTTGCCTCAACAAAGAAACCTATGAACTCGATAGGGCGGCAGGCGTTCCACCCGACTACTTTAGTTCCACAGGGCAACTATGGGGCAACCCGGTTTATAACTGGGAACATCTCCAAGAAACCAATTTCAAGTGGTGGGTTCAGCGGTTTGAAGCCATGCTGGACTATGTAGACGTGATTCGGATCGATCACTTTCGGGGCTTCGAGTCTTTTTGGGTCGTGGAACTTGATCCAGAAGTCGCCCCAGAGGACCGCACTGCCGAAAAAGGCGAATGGGTGAAAGCACCCGGCAAAGAGTTTTTTGAAACCCTGCGAGAAAAGCTAGGCAAACTGCCGATTTTGGCAGAAGACTTGGGCGTGATGACCCCCGAAGTGGAAGACTTGCGCGATACGTTTGATTTTCCCGGCATGAGGATCTTGCAATTCGCCTTCGGTTCCGATCCGGGCAACCCATTTCTACCGTTCAACTATCCGCGCAATTGCATCGTCTATACGGGCACTCACGATAATGACACCACCATTGGCTGGTATGAAAGCCTAGAACACTGGGAGCGTGAGGCGATTCTTCGCTTTTTGGGGCAGATCAGCCCCGAAGGGATTCATTGGGATATGATTCGGCTTGCCTATAGCTCTGTCAGCAATTTAGCCATTATTCCACTCCAAGACTTTTTTGGCTGCGGCAACTCTGCCCGGATGAACTATCCGGGTAAGGCTGAGGGCAACTGGGGATGGCGCTATTGGGGCGGCTCAATCACTCCCGAATTGGCAGACCGGATCAAAAGTCTGACTCACACTTTTGGGCGTGCGCCTCAGCCCAAAGGCACTCAAGAGTAGGGGTATAAAATCTATCTTTATGGAATTTCAACCTTGCTTATGACAGAGATTGAACTGTTCCTCAAGACTGTATGTCTCCCCTTAAAAGATGCCTATCCTACTGACGTGAGTTGGGTGTTTTTAAGGGAAATTTTATGAAAAAAGCTTTTGTTGATCACCTGGTTGAGCGCACAGCAGGTTGTTTTGCAACCGCTGCAACAACAGTGACCTTGGGAGTGATGGCAGGGGGATTTTTTGCCCCAGGCGCGATCGCGGCAGATATTCCAGTACAGGTTCCACCCACCGATATTCCAACCACGGGCATGGAGCAAGTCAACTCTGTTTCACAATTGACCGATGTCAGACCCACCGATTGGGCGTTTCAAGCGCTGCAATCCTTGGTAGAACGGTATAGCTGTATTGTGGGCTATCCCGACAAAACCTATCGCGGTAACCGGGGCACCACCCGGTATGAATTTGCCGCCGGATTAAATTCCTGTCTCGACAAAATTCAAGCCTTACTTGCTGCCGCAACGGCTGATTTTGTCACTAAAGAGGATTTAGAAACCGTCAAAAGGCTGCAAGAAGAGTTTGCCACCGAGTTAAGCGCCCTGCGCGGTCGGGTAGAGACTTTGGAAGTGCGAACCGCCACTTTAGAAAAACAGCAGTTTTCTACGACCACGCGCCTCTCTGGAGAAGTCATCTTTTCTCGCAGTGATGCCATGGGCGGCGAGAATGCCACCGGATTTGGACGAGTGCCAGTGGATGCTGGCAAGGGCGTTGGAGTGCAGCAAAATCGGGTGCGGCTAAATTTGCTCACCAGTTTTACGGGGCAAGATTTGCTCACGACTCGCCTAGAAGCCGGAAACGCCATTCCCACCTTGGCAACAGGCGGAACAACGGGAGGAGCGAATTCCGCCTTTTTGCTTTACTCCAACGAAGGGCGGCTTGCCTACGATAACTCTAGCGTGGCGATCGCCAACAACTCAGTAAATTTAAGTTTGCTAAGCTACCGCACGCCGATCGGCAATTTTGCCACAGTGACGGCGTTTGCCAGTGGCGGTTCCCATTTTCACTATGCCGAAACACTCAGTCCTTATTTAGATGACGAAGACGGCGGTAACGGTGCGCCGAGTCGCTTTGGGCAATTTAACCCGATCTACCGAATTGGCGGGAATGGTGCGGGTGCCGGAATTAACTTCAAGCTGGGCAATATTTTTAAGATTGATGCAGGGTACATCGCAAATCGGGCAAATGATCCGAGCCAAGAGGCAGGCTTATTTAACGGTAACTACTCGGCGTTGGCGCAGGTCTCGATTCAACCGGGCGATCGCTTCGGTTTAGGGCTAACCTACGTTCATGCCTACAATAATGCGGGTGCGTTTCGTTATGGCGGCGCTGGCACCGCAACCGGAACGTTTCTGGGCAATCTATTACCCGGTTCCCAAGGAGCCTTGCCATCGCCGCCAAACCGTCCTACTGTTACTGATTCTTTTGGGGTCGAGGGCTATTTTAAGCTCAGCGATCGCATTGTGCTAAGCGGCTGGGGCACCTATACCCGTGCTACCTTTTTGAGCGGCGGTGGCGGCAGAGGCGATATTTGGTCTTATGCAGGCGCATTGCTGTTTCCCGACTTGATCAAGCGCGGCAGTTTGGCTGGCATTATTGCCGGGGTTGAGCCGACGCTCAAGGGCGTGGAACTTGCCGGACGGCAGCGCACGATTGTCGATCGCGATGAGGCTCTCCATGTGGAAGCGTTTTATCGCTATCGCCTAACCGACAATATCTCGATTACCCCAGGAATTATCTGGCTGCCATCCCTCAACCAACGCGCCGACAATGATGATGTCTTCATCCCCGTCATGCGAACCACCTTTTCTTTCTAGGGCGATTTCTAGTGAACAAATTACCCGCTTTCTTCGGCTTCGCTCAGACCGCTAGCAGTTGTGCCCTGAGCGGAGTCGAAGGGCAAAATCTCGGACGGTAAAATCTTTTCTGAAAATCGCTTAGAACTTAGAGATGCCGCAATTAATTGCGGTTTGGCTCAGCACTTCTGCCAAATTTCATCTACTCTCAAGATAGGGTTTATGGAAAAAGATGAGTGTGTCCCAGTCTGTTTCTGAGTCTTTAGACGTTCTGCCAGTATCGCTAGAACACTCGTCCAATTCTGCAAAAACGATCGCGATCGATGTGACGG
>JBGTAZ010000198.1:0-5093 GCA_041749615.1 Leptolyngbyaceae cyanobacterium
GGCAGGTTATCCAGCGGTCGATCAAGGCATGAACGCCACCGGAATTTTGGTCAACGATCGCTATCAGGTAAAAATCCTGTCCCGCGATCCCTCGTTTACCAAGGAAGACCGGGTGCAGTGGCTCCAAAAGTTTGACCTGAAAGCCTTGGCAAAAATGAAGCCTGCGATCGCGCCCGTAGCCGCCAAACAGCCTGTGACTCAAGTGACCAAGCTGCCGCCCTTACCTCAAAGAGCGCCCAATCCAACCTTGGTGCCCCAACCCGCTGGTTAGTCTCCCATTTTTCATCGTTATAAGATTGCCATGATTGCTACTCGTTCCCAAATTCTTGTTTCTGCCTTCTTAGGTTTGTCACTGACTGTAGTCGCCTGCGGAGAAAAGCCGCCCTCTCGCTATGACCAAGCTCAAAAAGAAACCCAAGGTCAATCAGCGGTTTCTAAACAAGCGGTTAACGGCAGTCAACTTAACCGATATTTTCCCAAATCAGCCAACGGCTTCTCGGTCGTTCCTGCCCAGGAAAAGAAGGGTTTTGCAGAACATAAGGTCAACAAAGGCGGCAAAAACGTGGCGATGTTATCCATCAGCGACACGATTAGTACGCCAGCGTCGGCTAGTAAATACCAACAAAGTACCTCCAAAATTGCCGGGTTTCCGGCGGTTGAGCAGGGGCAAAATGGGACGGGCGTGTTGGTGGGCGATCGCTTTCAAGTTAAAGCCCAATCTCGTGATCCATCCTTTACCAAACAAGACCGCGTAAATTGGATTCAAAAATTTAATCTAAACGGTCTGTCTCAAAAGAAATAAGGAGTCCTACCTTGAGTAAATCGATTTTTGAACTCGTTGACGAACTCCCCACAGGCGGCATCACCGTCATGGCGATGAAGTCTCTCGATACGCTGATTCCCGGACAATGGCAAAACTTAACCGGGTTCGACAACACTATTCGCGCCGTCACTGGCGAAACCGATGAAGCCCTGATTCAGCAAATTGGTGAACGGGCAGTGGCATTGTATAACGACAAATCCCAGGGCTATCAACGTGCCTACTGGCTTTATGACACGGTGCAAGGAGGCTCCGGCTTGCTAGGAGCGGCTGCCCTCGCCAATCGCATTGGGCAAGATACCTTTTTAGGCTTTCTCAAACACGTCAGCCCCAAGCCAGAAAAAGCTCAAAGCATTGATCTCTCAGTCAAGCTGGTGACCGAGCTAGTCGCCTTCTGCCAAATTAACGGCATTCCCGGCGACAGCATTGGCGACTTTTTGGGAGCCTTAGGCGACTACAGCGGCGAATCGCTGATGCGAATGGCGGCGTTAGTTTGCTTCGATGGGCTGATTCCTTTGGGTCCTGAGTTTGCGGAGAAAGCGCTGGGTAATGTTCAGGGCAGCAATGCTTCAGATTTGGAAGGCAACCCAACCTATAAGAGCGTTAAGGATCTGATTCCTGGTGATAGCTCTAACGACAAGCTGGGCTTTATTACCAAAAGTTTTGATTCGACAAAAGGCTGGATGAAAAACTTTGTCTCTTCCACTGGGGCGACCCAAAGTGGATTGATGCATAATCTCAAAGGCTTCATCGACTTTACTGACGATAAAGCGGATTATGTCGGCGCATTGCTAGATATGAATGTCAAGTACTACCGCCATACGGGTCTACAAACTTTGGCACGGCGCTTGATCGAGCGCGCTGTTGCTGAAATTTAAGGTAAGGTATTTGTAGTTGAGTGGGCTAATTTAGATTGAGTTAATCTGAATTAGCCCATTTTTAATATGAATTTCCTTTTTGATGCTAAACCGGGTACAGCCGTTGTTATTCACGTTTATTAACAGTGCTCCTGGCATAAGTTCGTCAAGTTTTATAATCCAATTTTAAGTTTTGCAGCGATCGCTTCTTTTTATCGCTATTTTTTGCCATCACTGTTAATTAATCAATGCTGTTTTAGCGAGTGATTGACAGAACCACTGCACTACTTAGGATTTCGACATGGGGCGCACCAGAATTTTGGTTGTGGAAGACGAACAGCTTGTTGCAGAGGATCTAAGAGAAACTCTGGAAATATTAGGATATGAAATAGCTGGATTGGCGGTTTCTGGTGAAGAAGCGATCGCGAAAGTAGCCTCCACTTGCCCCCAATTGGTTCTAATGGATATTCGGCTAGAAGGCGCAATGGATGGCATTGAAGCGTCTCATATTATCCAAACCGATTTTCAACTGCCCGTGATTTACCTGACTGCCAATGCCGATCGCGCCACCTTAGAGCGAGTCAAGCAATCGGAGCCGTTTGGGTATCTAATGAAGCCATTTAGTGAAAAATCGCTTGCCACCACGATCGAAATCGCGATTTCCCGCCATCAAGCCGAACTAGAAGTGCGGCGAACCTTGCAAGCCGTTCGAGCCGAAAAAAATGCTGCCGAAGAAGTGGCGCAAGGGAAATCAGAGTACCTCTGCCTCCTTGCCCACGAACTCCGCAATCCATTAACCGCCATCAAATTTGCCGCAGAAGTGTTGCAAAGCCACAGTGACCAATTGCCCGATGAGAAGAAAATGCGCTACGTTCAGCGGATTCAAACGGCAACGAATAGCTTGAATAAGCTTCTAGAAGACGTGCTAACCCTAGAGCATTCAAACGCCAGTCCTTTGCAGTGGTCTCCGTTAGAAGTGGATGTAGTTGGCTTTTGTGAAGAACTGATAGAAGTGCTACAGGTCAATTGCGATGACCACCACACGCTGATTTTTTCTACTAATGTGAAGCACTATCAAGCATTACTAGATGAAAAACTCCTGTGGCATTTATTGAATAATCTACTCAATAATGCGATTAAATATTCCCCCGAAGGCGGCACGGTGTCCTTAAATTTTCAAGGCGAACCCGATCGCTTTACTCTGAAGGTCACTGACAAAGGCATTGGCATTCCCCCACAAATGATGCCTCACTTATTCCAACCCTTTCATCGAGCGGGGAATGTGGGGCAAATCCCTGGAACTGGACTGGGCTTAGCGATCGTCAAACAATGTGCAGAACTCCAAGGCGGCAGCATCAGCATTGACAGCACTCTGGGGCAAGGCTCTACCTTCACCGTAATCCTGCCCAGAGAGAAACGATAGGGTTTCGGATTTCGGGTTCGTTCCTCTCTGCCCCTAGTCTTCAACCGTTTCAGCCAATACCTAAAGCATCAATCAATCGTTTCAACGGACTGAACCAGTGGCGCTTAGGTTTGGCAGAAGGCACCATGCCAAACTCCTCACCCGCTTTAGAAGGATTAATACCGTTGACTTCGTACAGGCTATATTCTCCACTTTTCCCCGGAATCTCTACCTGAAACGATCGCCCTACTACAACATGGTCTTCCGCTTCGGCGTAAGCTTCCTTGGAAATCAGAAAAGTCGTTCCTAAAGGTTTGTTGGCAGCTTCGATCCGGCTTGCCAAATTCACTGCATCCCCGATCGCGGTCATTTTAGGATTTTTAGGATCGCCAATCGTGCCAATCACCGTCCAGCCATAATGCACTCCAATGCCAATCCGCAACCGATGTTGATACAAGCCTTCCAAGGAGGGGTTTAACTCTTCCAACGCTGCCAGCATTGCCACACCTGCCCGGATGGCTCGCTCAGCAGCGCGATCGGGGTTTTCTACCCCAAATAACGCCATAAATCCATCGCCCATATAGACGTTGATTGTGCCGCCGTAGCGATTGATCACCTCTGCCATCCGCTGAAAATAGCGATTCAAAACATAAATCACATCGTAGGGCAGCACCGCTTCGGCAAAGGACGTAAATCCTCGAATATCAGCAAACAAAATAGCGACGTGTTTTTCCTGCCCCAACATCGAAGGCGCAACTTTTTTGGATAGCTGATCAAAAAACACCTCCCCATCTTCTACATCTAAAGACAGCCGCCGCAAGGTAATTTTTCCGGTCTGACTAATCATCGTTTGACATGCCAACCGCACACAGGGGTCAAAGCCCAACTGATCCGCTAAAACCTGTTCTTCTGGGGTACGCGGCGCGCAAAATTCTTGCCCATCCAAAATTAACACTCGACAGGTCGAACAACGAGCATTGCCGCCACAAACGTGAGTATGAGGAATTCCCGCTTCCAGAGCCGCCATGAGAAGTGTGGTAGGGTGTTCGGTTTCGATCAGTTGTTGATCGGGCAAATAAAAAATCTGCGTCATAGTGGAGGGCTGTCATCACCGTATGGTTGACTCTACACTGAACCCACTTGAAAGCCCGGATTAAAACATCCGAGTATTAAAATAGGGCGTTATTTCGCGATGCTCCATACTCTACGGGAAGCGAGCTACAGCATGACAAATTCAAATTCATACCTTAATTACAGCCGTTTTCAGATGAATGTGCCACGGTTGCAAACTCTGTAAGCCCCCTAAATCCCCCAATTCTGGGGGACTTCAACTCTAGTTCACACCAGAATTGGGGGGCTAGGGGGGCGGAAACTGCTGTAAGCAAAGCCTTAGTAGCACCCTATCGATCGCCATTGTAACGGGTGAGTGCGATCGCGCCTCTTACCCTTTCCGCTTAATCGGCTTGTCTTTCCCTGCCGTATTTCTGGGTTCCCGATTTCCTTTTTTGCCGCGTTCCCAAGCGGCACCTCCCGCTTTTTCGGTGCCGCTTATCCCCGCTTTCTGCATCGCTGCATTGTAAATCGCCTCATTGGCTGCCGCCGATTTGAATAAATCCACCACCGGATGAGGGTAGTCCACGCCCAATTTTACGTTAAAGCGCTGTTGCTCTACAGGAAGCAACTGCCACGGTTCATGCACTTTGCCTGCGGGAACCTGTGCCAGTTCGGGGAGCCAGTGTTTTACATAGCTGCCGTCTGGGTCATAGTCTTTAGATTGCTTGAGAATGTTGAAAAAGCGGAAGCCACGGGCATCATTCCCTACGCCTGCCGTATAGTTCCAGTTGCCCCAATTGCTGCATACATCGTAATCGACTAGCAGCGACTCAAACCACTCTGCGCCCATGTGCCAGTGGATGCCTAAATTTTTGGTGAGGAAACTGGCAACATTCTGTCGTCCCCGATTGGACATGAATCCCGTGGCGGCGAGTTCGCGCATGTTGGCATCCACTAGGGG
>JBGTAZ010000199.1:0-38123 GCA_041749615.1 Leptolyngbyaceae cyanobacterium
AAAGTATTTGAGCAGGCATTTTGCTCGGAAGACAATCTTAAGGTGAGAGGCAGGCTGTTGAATGCCACCAATCACTACAAGCTCCGTCAGCAAGAACTGATTGAAGTGTGGATGAAAAGCCTCAATCTGCCGACCCGCAGCGAAGTCGATGAGGCTCACAAGAATATTTACGATCTGCGAAAAAAAGTTAAACGGTTACAGCAAGCTTTACCTCCAAAAGAATAGCGAAAACCATGCTGCCTTTTTTCATGAAGACACCCATGCACGAGTGACGCTGTCAGCATATGCGATTTGAAACGTAGCATGTTAAGCTAAGCACGAAAAGTGCCTCTTTCAGTCAATTGATCAACCATCATGATAGACCACATGACATCTACACAAAAAGGTGATGCGATCGTTGCTTTTTCCTTAGGTGGATTAGGCGGCTCAAATGCTCATGGCGTTGGTTTTCTTTTAGCTGCACAGGACAAGGGTTTGAAACCCGCCATGATTTCCTGCACCAGCGGACAAATTCACTGGACATATAACTACATTCGTGGGGCAAACCTGCGTGAGGAATTGGAGAAGCAGATCGCTGGAATGCCCAAGTTTCCAGAGCCATTTGCTGATTATTCAGTGATGAAGCTAGCGATGAATGGCATGACCGGGGTGTTTAAACCCGCCCTTACGAACAGTTGGCTTGAAAATTTATTTAAGCTGCCGCCGACATCCATAGAGGAGTTGTACAATCGCTTGCTGCCTGCAAGGTCAATGATTCCAACTCGCGACGAAAGCTTTTTTGTAGAAATTGCGGACACATTCAACAAGACCGATATTGGTATTTTTTTCAATAGCATTAACCCCTCCACTGGCATTGAATATGTGCATGTCAATGAGGCTGCTCGCGAATATCTTGCCAAAAGCTATGAGCAGTTAACTGATACACGGACTGCGGTTTTCATACGAGAGGGTGAGTCGGCAGTTTTTGGCGTTGATATCCCACGTAGATTGGAAGCTATTACGCCTGAATATGTCAAAGCGGCTCTCTGGCTACTGCCTTACGGCTGTGATTTTAAGGTAAAGGGTGAAAGTTTGTTTGACGGTGTTTATCGTCGCCAGATGATTATCCGAGAAATGGCGATCGCGGATGTCATCTTTGTAGTACGACCACAGGGCTATTCGTGGCAGGGAGCTTTGCCTTCCAACTACTTCCAAATGGAAGATTTAAAAACAGAGTTGATGCTCAACGGTTCTTACGCTGGTGAACTGTCGCATATTGAACTGTTGAATTACCTGAGAGATATTGGTGCAATCAGTTCCGTTGGCTATCGACATACGGCAATTTATCCAATTGAAGTCAAGACAAATCGGGGCTACTTCGATTACTTCTTTGATAGCATGGAAACGTGTGATGACAGTCTGACGATAGCGCGCCAGCGAATCGATGAATGGCGGGTAACTCAATAGGGGTAACCATACGGAGTCTACCGTCTAATAGAAAACTACCGTTACACATGACAGCCGGAGTAATGTTGCCATTTTTGATGATCCAAAACCAGTTTGAAGATGCACTGGCGAAGTATACCGCGATCGCCCAAAAAGCGGTTAAAGGCATGGAAAATCTCAGCCGCCTGCGGGAGTCAGACATTGAAATTGGGGTTACTCCCAAAGAAGAGGTGTATCGCGAGGACAAAATCGTTCTATACCGCTTTCAGCCCATAGTAGAACAGCCATTCAATATTCCGGTTCTGATTGTCTATGCTCTGATCAATCGTCCCTTTATGGTTGATCTTCAAGCGGAGCGATCGCTGGTTGCTAATTTACTCAAGCTAGGGTTAGATGTTTACCTGATTGATTGGGGCTATCCTACCCGTGCCGATCGTTGGCTGACTCTCGATGATTATATCAATGGCTATATCAATAACTGTGTTGATTTCATCCGCACAAAGCACGGTTTAGACAAAATTAACCTGCTAGGAATTTGTCAGGGCGGAACGTCGAGTCTTTGCTACAGTGCCATCTACCCAGAAAAGGTGAAGAACCTAATCGTGATGGTTACCCCGGTCGATTTTCAACTGCCAAACTCGCTGTTGAATATGCAAGGAGGCTGCACGTTGGGGGCGGAGGCGGTCGATATCGATCAGATGGTGGATGCTTCCGGTAATATCCCTGGCGATTATCTCAATATCGAATTTTTGATGCTAAAACCCTGGCAGTTGGGGATTCAAAAATATCTAGATTTTCCAGAAATCATGGATAGTGAAGACAAGCTACTGAACTTTCTGCGAATGGAGAAGTGGATCTTTGATAGCCCCGATCAAGCCGGTGAAACCTACCGACAGTTTCTTAAGGATTTCTATCAGGGGAATAAGTTGATCAAGGGTGAAGTGATGATTGGAGACAAGCAGGTTAATCTAAGCAATATCTGTGCGCCTATCCTAAATCTGTATGCGGAAAAGGATCACTTAGTCACGCCTGCGTCTACTTTGGCGTTGGAGAACTATGTGGGGACGAAGGACTATACCGTGCGCTCGTTTCCCGTCGGGCATGTCGGTATGTATGTTAGCAGTAAGGTTCAGAAAAGCTTGCCGCCCGCGATCGCCGATTGGCTCAAGGCGCGAGCAGCATAGGGTGCGGAAAATTAGAGAACAGAGAGACAGATAACTAGAGACAGATAACTTGGCAACGATATTGATCCACTAGCTGTTTTGTGCCTTTGGTGCCATCTTCTGCGTCGTTTTGAAGTAGTCATCCCAAAATTGCTTCTGGGTTTCTATGGATAACCGTGCGCTCACCTGTTGAGCGTGGAGAACAGAATTGATCAGTTCTCGTTGAAAATTCATAGCTTTCTCGAAACTTTCCGACGGACTTGCCTGAGGTGTCTTTTTGGGGAGGTTTTGAGTCCAAGCTTCAGTCAGCTTTTTCTGCAACTCTTTCAACTCTTTTTGAGAGTCATTCCAGAGTTCTGCGAACTTCTTCTGCGACTCATTAAGCTGTGCTTGAGACTCTGTAAAGTAATTATTAGTAGCAACCATTGAACTTTTACCTCCAATATTTGGCATCTTTTTGAGGTCAATCGACCTTAATCAACTCAGCTTACTTCCCCACATCGTACTTCCCCACATCTTACAGAACGTTTCAACTAAAAACAAGATTCAATAGATCGCAAATAGCGATTAGCAACCTTCTCTGGTGTCATTACCAGTAGCGAGGTTTTGCGGCAAGTCCATGCTGTTGTATAAGATTTGCATGACTCTCGAACCCGGTTCGCTGAGGGCATCCCGCGCGATCGTTGCCACTTCACCCGCCACGTTTGCAGTATACTCAGCAACGATATCGCCAAAGGCATTCCGCTGGATGGCGACTTTCTGCCCCGGCGTGACCTTTGCTTTCACATCAACCAGCATCTCCAAGAACCCCCCTGTTCTCGAACGAATTGTCTCAAATTCGTCGCCGAAAAAGGTTCCGGCTTCCTTAGAGGTGCGGGCGATCGCACCGTCAATCACTTTGTAGTGCTTGAACACATTCAGGCTACCTTCAACGGTCAAGGCAATTTTCTGGGCATCAAAGATGCGGGGACTGCCAATTTCGACCGTTAGCGCCGGGATGCCTGCTTCAATGAAGGCGGTTTCGAGCGCACCCCCCTCGCCAGCATCGTTTTTAATCTGTTCGACTGGAAACAATTCTGCCATCTGTTGAATCTCCAACTTGCGGAGGTCGGCGAAGAGGAACAGGGTGAAATCGCTGCCCGTGGAGACCGTGTGATAGTCGATCGCGATGTCGATATTGGGTTTAAACAGTCGATTCCAAAGAAGTCCGGCATGGCGAGTGGGCGCGTTGATCCCCGCTTCATCACCGGGCCAAACGCGGTTCATGTCGATCAATAAGCCGCCGCCTTGAGCGATCGCCCACTGAGCGTGGGTATACTCCATCGCCGGACGGGAAAGCCCATAAACTGCGATCGCGCTACCTGCCATTGTGGTCGGATCGAGATTTGCCATGATCCGCTGCACCGCGTCGATCGAACTCAACTCATCGCCATGCACCCCGCTGATCAGCCCGATTCGTTTGCCAGGGCGATCGCCCTTTGCCACCGCGATCGGCACATACCAATGTTGCCCCGTGCCCATCTGCACACCCTCAAAGAAAAAGCGATGCTGCTTACCCGGTTCGAGGTCGTTAACATTGAGATGACTAATCACCGGCGTACCCTGAATCGTGTCGCCCGTGTAGACCGTGGCGGATTCAGCCGAAATTGATTGGTTCACAAGACCCATCCTCACAACAAAAGCATATTCGGATTAAAGTCCCTCTCCCGCCCTGGGAGAGGGATTTAGGGTGAGGGCTATACGTTAAAGACAACCCGCCACTGCCACCGTATATCGAGCGCCCACTGATTGCAGTCCGCCAATATTAGTATTCACCTGAAAGGGTTGCAGATCGGTTCGGGGTGAAGTGTCCACTACGACGACTTTGTTCGCAGTAAATCGCCGTCCTCGCTCTCGGTAAAACTGATCAATCGATTCATCAGGATATTTCAGCGTCATATTGACACTGTATTCTGCGTCCGTATGAGGCATAAAAACGACCCGATACGTCCTAAAGGCTTGACCACTGGGAACGAACCAATCTGTATTCCAATTATTCCGCACGCCCACACTAGGAAGTGGACCGGGTATCGGCACTCTCATTCCCGGTACGGAAGCAGTTTTTGTGACGGCACTGCCATCCCCGCCCACGAGCGGCAGCGGTTTACAGTTGCTTGGCAAGGGCGGTAGCGGCGCATCTTTCGGTTCCGCTTGAAGCGGCGTTTTGGTCTGCGTTAATGCGGGGTGAGCTTGAACTAAAACACTCAAACTGATGAGTGAGGTGAGAAGTCCTAAGGTAGAGAAACGAGTAGGCATATAGTTCAACCTTTATGTATTTGATCAGTGCTTTTTACCATAATCCTCTAACGTTTTGAGAGGTAAAGCGCAAAACGCCCGTTCCCTGATCGGTTTTATAGAAGATCTGTAGTCCTTGATCATTCACTTCATAGCGCTCTGCCGTTTGCAGAGCCTTCAGGAACCTGGATTCCTGAGTCATCACCCCTTCTTCACAGGCTTTGCGAGTGCTGGCAAGAGGAGTGATGGTCAACTGATTCCCTTTAGTTTTGAACCCGCCGTTAAAGCGGTTGCAGCCACCCGAACCCGTGACGCGATCGCCCGAAAAGTCTGCGGTGATGTCAGTAGAGGGCAGCATCGGCGTAGGGAACGGTGGCTCGGTCATGTTTGCCAATCGCCAACTGCCAGTTAGGGCTGAAGATTGAGCCATTTGCAAAGGCATTTTTTCTAAGGAACGCTGCGCTAGCACGGGGTTTGTAGCCGTCATACCAACAGTACCAACCATAAGAGTCACGATGCAGCCAGTGAGTTGATTAAATGAAATTTTACAGTTCATTTGATGTACCAAAATGATGATCTTCTGAGTCGAACTAGTTTGCGTTGGCGGGTGTGGCACCCTGTGTGAGATGGGTTCCACACCCTTAAATCAAATGCCTAAAAAACTAGGCGATCGCGTCTCTACAAACACTTCACTAAACCTATCTGATGCCATCAAAGCGGGTGTTATTCGCTCTGACCGCCATATCGCAGAAGCTTTTAGTCACACGAGAATTGAATACTTCAATCCGGCAATTGCCCGCCGCAGGCAAGGCATTACTAAACGTTGCAGAAGAGGCAAGCCGTTGGACTCTGGTCGTTACGGCAAAGCCATTGCGGAGATTCTCGGTACGCCGGACGGTGCCTGTGTATTCCGTTTTTAAGCCAAGACCAATCGGAGTTTCTAGCCTGTAGGTAAAGTTGTTGCCCCTGAGCGTTAGGGTAGCATCCGTCCGCCGCCCTTGAGTAAAGAGAGAACCGGAAGCAATGCCCGTGCCCTGGTAATTCCGTCCGCCAGCGGGAGGTCGGGTTGGGGGAGTTGGCGTGGGAGTTGGCGTGGGAGTCGCTTGGGAAGTAAACCGTAGGACTCCTGTGCCTTGGGGCGTTCTATAAGTAATTTGCAATCCGTCACGATTGACCTCATAGCGCTGTGCCGCTTGTAAGGCAGTCAGGAATCTAGATTCCTGAGTTGTAACATCCTCTTCACAAGCCATAAAGGTGGTGGCAAGGGTGCCGATGCTCAATTGATTCGCCTGAGTTGGAGGTGTTCTGTAGGTGCCATTAAAGCGATTACATCCGCCTGTTCCAGAAATGCGACCCGCTGAAAATTCTGCGGTTTGTTCAGTGGAGGGCAACATCGGCATCGGGGAGCCAGGTTGAGTCATATTTACCAAGCGCCAGTTGCCTTGGATTGCAGCACTAGATTGGGCGATCAGGACTGAGTTTTTTTCAGCGGAGTGTTGCGCCATGACGGTGGTTGCAGTCGCTACTCCAACCGAGCCAACAATGAGAGTGACGATGCAGCCAGTGAGTTGATTGAACGAAATTTTACGGTTCATTTTATGTGCCAAAACTACTATTCTTTAGTCGAACTGATTCGCACTTTTGTGCCTAGAAACGGTTCTATATGCGGAATCAAATGTGTGAAAAACGACGCGATCGCGCCTCAAACAATCAACTCACCTCGCCAAAACTGCTGGACTCCCCGAAACTTTCAATCCGGCAATTGCCAACCATAGGCGCTGGGCGCACATTGCTAGCAGCACAAAACTGCGGATTCTGGCTTCTAGGACAAACCCACTGCGACCTAAAAAACTATGAATTAACAGAATTAACAGATCTTCTATCAAACTACTCTACAAAAATAAGAAACTTATAGGACTGCTGCCGTTTGATGTTTTTGCGGCGCGATCGCCCTGCTCCATTTCTAGGAAATGATGCGTTACGCTACGTTTAACACCGACCCAACTGCCTAACGCTGAGGTTTCACACCAAACCACTTCCGATAAATTTGCCCATAGGTGCCGTTCTCCTTTAGGGTCAAGATTGCTTGATTAATCGGTTTACGGTAAGGGCTATTTTTTGGCATGACGACTGAATAAAACTGCTCGCGAAAGGGCGCTCCCACAATCTGAACCTTGCCTTTCCCTTCGTGGGAAGCATAGTAAAGCAATAATGGACCCGGTGCCACAACCGCATCGACCTTTTGAGTCAGCAGTGCTTCATAAGCGAGTTCAGATTGAGTGAACTCTATCAACTGCTGAAGGTTTTGTTGCTGCAAATAATCAATAGCTTGGGGATCGGCGATCACGGCAACGGGACGATTTTGCACATCGCTTAATCCTTGAATCGTGCTTTTAAGTTCTTGAACCGTTAATTCGGCGGTAATAATTGCCGTGAAATAGGTGACAAAGATAATGCCGATGAACACCCAAAATAACGCCGTAATTCTTGCCACAGGTCTTTTCGGCATGTCTTCTGCCTGTCCTACTAGGGCTAGCAGCGTCCACCAAAGCGCTTGGAATATGCCGGGTATGTAGGCTGGATTGTCAATCAGTTCCGGATTGTTGCGTTCAAAATACCAGAGGATATGCACTGGTATCAGCATCAATAGAGCAACAACCCCGAATAATCTGAGGAGACTTGGATCAAGTAGCCTTTGAAAGACCTCTCGTTCAGCATTTCTCGACTGTTCAGCGTCAGCCAGCACCATAATTTGCAATTCGCTGGAGAGAACCGGATAGGAGAAATCGAATTCCTGTTCTCGTTGTTTGTTGATGGCGATCGCGGCGATACCCACATCCGCTTGCCCCAACCGAATCGCATTCAGAATTTCCGGCACATCGGCATAGGTCTTCAGGTCTGCCTTTCGCTGCAACTGCTCTAAAACATTCCGTCCAATATCCACACTAAACCCGACGATTTGCCCATTTTCTTTAAAAACATCGGGTTTAATCAACCGGGTGGCAATCCGCAGCGGTGGAGCGGTGCTTGGCGTGGGAGAGGGCGACAACGATTGGGGTTGAGCGGGGGGAGCTATCAGGAACAACAGCAGGATGAGCGCCACTCCTGTGATGCCTTGCCATGCTGTTAATCTGAATTGAGCTTTTGACCGCAATTGAGGGCGATCGCCCCGCTGAATCGGATCAGAACTTAGAGAACGCTTTATTTTCACAATCTACAATCTATGGCAGCGAAACGATCGGATATTCTGTGTTTAGAAACACACTATCAGATTGTCGCATTTCAATAGATTGAACCCTTATGGAATCGGTTAACCCAAAAAACGTTGGGTGGGCAACCCGATCGCCTGGGTTGAGAGGCAAAATAGATCGCCTGCAAAAAAGCCTTGTTTAATTTCTTGCTGGCTTAGCCCAACCGATGCTGAGGTGATGTATAAATCCGTCAGATCAGAGCCTCCAAAAGTCACACAGGTGGGTCGCTGCACCGATACCTTGACTCGCGAAATTTCCTGACCGGCGGGGTTGAAGCACGCAATGCACCAGCCATTCCACAGGGCAGACCAGATATTTCCCTGCCCGTCGATCTCCAATCCATCGGGTTCGGCAATTTCATCGCTGAGGTCAATCAAAACTCGGCGATCGCGAATCGTTCCGGTTTCTGCTTCAAAGTCATAGGCGTAGATTTTGCGTGGGGCAGAGTCGGTTAAATAGAACGTTGCCCCATCGGGACTCCAGCCTAATCCATTAGAAATCGTTAGCCCAGTTTCCATCACATGCAGGGAACCATCTAGATCATAGCGATAGAGCGCCGCTTGCCCTAGGGTATCGCTGATGGAGCCGATCCAAAAGCGCCCCTGGGCATCACATTTACCATCATTCAAGCGAGTGTCCGCCGGATGGGGAAATTCAATCTGGTGTAGGGTTGTCACGTCGCCTGTTTGAGTATTGAGCCAAGCAAGGCGATCGCGCAGCGCCAACAGCAATCGATCTTTGCCCGCTAGGGCGATCGCGCCCACCAAATCACCCACATCAAAAAAGCGATCGTGCCCGGTGGCGGGGTCAAACTGGTGAACCCGGTGATTGAAGATATCGACCCAGAAAAGTTGCTGAATATCAGCATCCCAAACCGGTCCCTCGCCCAGTCGGGCGCGGGTTGTGAGTACATTGTGAACCGATGGATTCATAACACGATTACCCCATTTTCCAGAGATTGCTTAAACATGGATTGCTTAAATGATTGCGTCAATACAGGGCTGGATATCAAATACGTGATATCCCCATCCCGGCATATCGAAATAAAGACCTGAAACCAGACTGTTGCCGGGACGATCGTACCCAATGGAACTCATTAAATCCTTAAGATGGTAGGTTTTATCGGCTAAATCGTTATAGGGCAACGTGATGTAACCCTGGCTCGGATGGGGCGCATAGTTGACGATGATCAACAACCGTTGGTTGTCTTTCCCTTCCCAAGTGAAGCCAATAAAATTATTCGATGTATCGTTATTATCCCAAGCGGGGGTGCAGGTGAGCAGTTGCCAGTTGCCCGATCGCAAGACTGGCGATCGCAGACAGGCAAGCAGTTTCCGGTAGAAGGTGTACAGTTCTTGATCAATAGATTCGGTCGGTCCGCGCTGGAGATGCACTGAAATTTTATATTTCCAGCCTTCAAGTTGCCCTTGATGAAAAAAGCGGAGACCGGGGCTGAGAAAGGTAAGGATAGCGGCGGCGCGATGCACATCGGCTGGAAAGATTCCAGCGATGCGGGGTTCATCGTGATTTTCTAGGAAGCGAACGGATTTCGTTTGATAATCCAAGTCTGCCCAGAAGTGTTCGCGCACGGGTTGGGCGTGTTGTTCGAGCAGGCGATCGTAGAGCCGTTTGTCATAGGTGTAGTCGAACCCACACTGTTGTAGAGTCCCCTCCAGATCCCAGTAGACTTCTGCCATGAAGACAAAGCCGGGATGTTGATGTTGTACTGTTTGGATGGCGGGTTGCCAGAAGGGTTCAGTTGCCATGTCCCAGACTGCCTCAAAGATCTCTGGCAGGATCAGCATTGCCATATCGCAGCGCACGCCATCGCACAATCCAGCAATGGTGAGCAACTCGCCTAGCATTGCCGCTTGGAGCGCGGGGTTGCCATAGTTGAGTTGCAGCGTGTCAGACCAGCCAGAAAAATAAGGATCGCGCCCATAGGCAAAGACGGCTTCACCGGAAGACAAGGATATACGGCAATAGTTTTGGGGTTCTTCTGCCAGCAGTTCCTCGGTTCCCTGGACAAAAAACTCAGGGTGAGTGTGAACCCAGCCATGGTCAGGAGCCATGTGGTTAGGCACAAAGTCGAGCATCAGTTTGAGTCCGCGCTGATGCAGGCGATCGCGCAGTCGTTCTAGGGCAGAATTTCCACCCATGCGATCGCTGACACTGTAGCTCTTGATGGCAAAACAAGAGCCACAAACATCGTCATCGCTGAAGTCACTCAGCAGTTGTTGATAGTCCGCTAGCCACTCCGGGTTAGAGAGAGACAGGGCGCGCCCCGCCTCTCCCATTTGCCAGACTCCCAAGCAATAAACCCAGTCAAACCCTAGACTGGCGATTTCGTCTAGGGCGCGATCGGGAATATCATCTAGGGTTGCCGGACGGTTCAATTGCTTAGAGATCAACTGTATCCAAACGCGGGTGTTGACTTGATAGAGCGTGGGATGAGTCGGTGTTTGCATACTCGGAACCTCTAAGCATGTTATTGACCCGGCAATGTTTGTGCGAACACATTTTTGGAAAGATCGAATCACTTGCAAATCACTGGTAGGGGCTGGTCTTGTGCCTGCCCACCGTGGTCAAGGACACCCACAAGAGGTGCCCCTACTGACACCGATGATGAATCGTTATTGCCGGAGTCGCTTACTCTGTCAGACCTTCAACCGGATACTTTGCCAGTTCTCCAGGGGTGATCGTGCCCAGAACGGTTTCTGGAGTAAAGTAGCCCAACGCTTGGATGATCCGAGCAACGCAGCCCGTCCAGCCCGTTTGGTGACTGGCACCAATTCCCGCCCCACTATCTCCATTGAAATATTCGTAGAACAGAATCAAATCACGCCAGTGAGGATCGGTTTGGAACTTTTCGGAAGCGGTGCCATAGACTGGGCGACGACCCGCTTCATCCTTAAGAAAAATGCCAGCAAGCCGTTCGCTGATGCACTGGGCGACAGTAAACAACGATGCCTGCGTGCCCGACCCGGTGGGATATTCAACGGTGAAAGCCTCGCCGTAGTAGCTATAGAGTTGCAGCAGCGATCGCACCAACAAGAGATTCACCGGCATCCAAACGGGACCCCGCCAGTTGGAGTTGCCGCCGAACATGCCGGAGGTGGAATCACCGGGAACATATCCGACTTTGAACTCCTGTCCTTCGTGATGGAAGCGATAGGGATTATCCAAGTGATATCGAGACAGAGATCGAATGCCGCAATCGCTGAGGAATTCGGATTCATCTAGCATTCTAGAGAGAACGCGCCGCAGTTTGTCTTCGTTTAAGACCGATAGCATCAGTCGATTTCGCTCCCCAAGTTTGGAGGGAAGATGCACATTTTGAGTGATTTCAGGGTGCCGCATAATGAACAGTTGCGCCCGTTCTCTAAAGCGGGGCAGCTTTTCAAAGGCTTCACTGGGGAAGACGGCAACTGCCATAAGGGGCAATAAACCCACCAGCGATCTCACCTTCAAGCGGGTGGCATTGCCATCAGGCAAGCGCAACACATCGTAGAAAAAGCCGTCTGTTTCATCCCACAGTTCATCGCAGTGATCGCCCACCTTATCCATTGCCCCAGCAATCCACATCGTGTGTTCAAAGAACTTGATGGCAAGGTCTTCGTAGATGCGATCGTGGAGTGCCAACTCAATCGCAATTTGAAACATCCGCTGGCTGAAGAACACCATCCAAGCGGTACCGTCTGCTTGTTCCAGACGACCGCCTGTGGGTAAGGGCGAACTGCGATCGAACACACTAATGTTATCCAGACCCAGGAAGCCGCCTTCAAATAAGTTGTTGCCGCCCTCATCTTTGCGGTTGACCCACCAAGTGAAGTTGATTAGCAATTTAGAGAAGGCGTATTTGAGAAATTCCAGATCGCCCTCGCCGTTGTTGCGTTCGCGATCGCGGGTGTAGATTTCCCAAGTGGCAAAGGCATGAACCGGCGGGTTGACATCGCCAAAGTTCCACTCATACGCCGGAATTTGCCCATTCGGATGCAGGTAGTCTTCCCGCAACATCAACATCAGTTGATCTTTGGCAAAGTCTGGATCGATCAAGCTAATTGGGATCACATGGAATGCCAGATCCCATGCCGCATACCAGGGATATTCCCACTTGTCTGGCATGGAAACGATATCGTCGTTATACATGTGAAACCACTCACTGTTTCGCACATGCTTTTTGTCGGCGGCAGAAGTCCAAGGGGTGACGTTGCGCTCTCGCAGCCATTGATCCACGTCGTAGTAGAAGTATTGTTTTGTCCACATCATCCCCGCTAGGGCTTGCCGCATGACATTGGCGCGATCGCGATCTGCCTGAACCGCTGGCGGAATCACCGTGGCATAAAACTCATCGGCTTCCTTCAGCCGAGCCGCAAACTGTTGATCAAAATAAGTGCCAAACGGAGCACCGACTTGAGCCGGAGCTTGGTTTGACAGGCGCAAGCGAATCACCTTGGTTTCTCCTGCCCCGACCGTAATTTCGTAGTGGGGCGCAACTTTGGTGCCGACATGGCTAGGATTCACGGCATCCTGCTGTCCATGCACTATGGCGTTGTTGATGCCATCTTTCACATAGGGACTGGCATTGGGCGTGTTAAATATCCGCTGATTGTTGGTTTCGTTCTCCGTAAACAGGAGCGGCACGACTCCATCACAGTAGAGGTAATAATCCTTAATGTGTTTATCCAGCAAGGTATCGTTGATGTGAGCATGAACCACACTGTTGCCAGTGCCCTCGATCTGGGTGAAGACGGGCTTTGCCCCGCCGACTGCCCAAGACCAGGTGTTGCGAAACCACAAGGTTGGCAGCACATGAATCGGCGCGGCTTCCGGTCCTCGATTGGCAATGCTGATTTGAATCAAAATATCTTCGGCATCCCCTTTGGCGTATTCCACGAACACATCAAAGTAGCGATCGTCGTCAAAGATGCCCGTATCGAGTAACTCATATTCCAGTTGATAGCGATCGCGGTGGCGATTGGTGTTGACCAAATCCTCGTAAGGAAACGCTGCCTGGGGATATTTATAGAGGTACTTCATGTACGAGTGGGTGGGCGTGCTGTCGAGGTAGAAGTAGTACTCCTTCACATCTTCGCCGTGGTTGCCTTCGCTGTTGGTCAACCCAAACAACCGCTCTTTGATAATGGGGTCTTTGCCGTTCCAGAGGGCGAGCGCAAAACAGAGCAGGTTATGGTTATCAGTGATGCCGCCCAGCCCGTCTTCACCCCAACGATAGGTGCGCGATCGCGCATGGTCGTGGGGAAAATAACTCCAGGCATTGCCATCCGAACTGTAGTCTTCGCGCACCGTGCCCCACTGACGCTCACTCAAATAGGGTCCCCATTTGTACCAATCGGCTTCACCCTTGCGAGTTTGTTTAAGTCGCTGCTCTTCTGCGGTCATGGACTCCTCCTAAAATTGTGAATCGTTAACTCTAAAATTCAATCTGAACGATGGTGTACCAGAACGATGGTGTATCACAGGAAGGCTCGATGGGTGCGCCGCAGAATCAAGGGAATCACAATCATCCAAACGCCTGTAAACATCAAATTTACCCCGACGAACACTCCCAACAACCAGGCAGCACTGAAGGGCCATTGATAGAAAATCAAAATCCCCAGCACGATCGCCATTATGCCGCTGACCAACGTCCAACTCCAGTTTGGATCGGGACGCACCTTAAACGCAGCGATCACCTCCAGGATTCCCTGCATCAAAATCACGCCGCCAAAGGCAATCGTGAGCGTGAGTGCAGCCCCCAGCATGTTGCTCAATAACAGAATTCCGGCAATCACGTAGAGAATCCCAATCAATAGTGCTAGCCAGAAGCCTCGATCGTGGCGAGATTGAACCGCATAGATGATGCGGATGACCCCTGCGAATAACAGAATCCAGGAAAAAACACGGGCGATCGCGATCGTGGCGATGAAGGGTTCGACGATCGCGGCAATGCCCAGCAAAATCATCACAACACCTAGGGTAATAAACCAACCTGAGTTTTGTCGTACTTTACGAATCACTTCAGTTTTCATCACAATTGCTCAAACAGGGATTTACACGACTGCTGCTATTTAGACTGCTGCTATTTATCTTAGGCTGACCATGCGTCTCGAAAGTCAGCGTAGAGGGTGAGTCCACCGTCAATGAACAAGGTTTGTCCCGTGATGTAGGCGGCTTCATCCGAGGCGAGGAATGCCACACCTGCCGCCACTTCTTCGGCGCTGCCGGCTCGTGCCATGGGAATGTGGCTTTCAACGATCGCTTTCTTTTCTGGATGATCGATCCAATCTTGATTGATCGGCGTAATGGTGGCACCGGGGGCGATCGCGTTCACCCGAATGCCGCGTGCCGCATATTCCAACGCCAAGGTTTTCGTCAGATTTTCCATGCCGCCCTTGCTGATGGTGTAGCTGGCATATAACGGTCGAGGAATGATCTCGTGAACACTGGAAACATTGATAATGATGCCAGGGCGATTTTGACTGAGGCAATGCTTAATCATTTCTCTAGCACATAGGAATGATCCCCGGAGATTGATCCCCAAGACGCTATCAAAATCTTTGGCAGTCACTTCATGGGACGGACATTCTTTTTGAATCCCCGCGTTGTTGACTAAAATATCGAGGCTGCCAAACGTTGCAATCGTCTGATTGACCATGTTGAGGATGTCTTCCTCCTGAGAAACATCGCCTTGGATCAGCAGCGATCGCACCCCGCAGTCTTCCACCTGACCGCAGGCAGTTTGCATTGCCAAGGCTTGGGTCTCTTTGGCTTCCTCAGCACTTTTGCGGTAATTAATGGCAACGTTGCAGCCCTCTTGGGCAAGACGAATGGCGATCGCTTGCCCAATTCCTGAACTTGCTCCCGTAATCAGGGCACTTTTTCCAGCTAATCCTTTCATGATCGCCACCCTTAATAAAAAAATTAGATTGATGAGGCAATATTAAAGGCAAACTGAGCCTTCACCGGGCTGATTTTCGAGACTATCTTTGGAGCGAGTCCTTAAACCTTCAATTCACGTACCAGCCTAAGATTAAACCGAGAAGTTATATGAAAGCGATATGAAAAAGAAAAATGTTTCTTTCATTGTGTGCAGTCTTGCAATACTGATGGTGCTGGTGAGTGTTGCAATGAACCCCGCGATCGCTCTAGGACAACTGCCCTCTCTCACCATGCCTAGTGGAACTCAGCCCCTTCCTAACAATGTTGAGCGGCGAGGCTCATTAGAATCAACTGGGGTGCGTCTCGATGGACAAGAACTGTTTAGAATTGCGTCTCCGGCGGTGGCGAATCGCACCGAACCTGGGGATCAGATTCCGGTCGAAGTCCGTGCTAGGCAAATAGAAGCCAATTTGGAACAACTGGTGACTGGAAATGGATTGCCAGAGGGAACCGGACTCGATCCTAAAACGCTGGAGGTCGTGATTGAGACCGTTAACAGGCAGCCTGTTCTGTTTGTCAATGATGCCACCTTAGCGGAACCGAAGGTATTGCTCACCGTGACGGATGCGGATGCTCAATATGCTTTAATCAATAAGACCCGATTGGCATCGCGCTGGCAAGAAACGTTAGAAAGTGAACTTCGGCAAGCACTGGAATTGCGTAAACCCGAAGCGTTGCAGCAACAAATTTCTACCGTGATCAAGGTCTTGGGTGCAACCGGACTGTTGACGCTGCTATTGGGAGCAGCTTGGGCGCTTTTTGACCAACGTAAACAACGGCTGGAACAACGACAGGCAGCAGAATCTGTATTGATTCGCACTCCAGAACTCACGCCTGTAGAGCCATTGGATGTAGAGCCATCAGACTCAGAGCTATCGGACTTAGAGCCAAAGCTGCGATGGCTTCAGGCACTGCGCCACCATTTCAGCTTGCAACGACGACTAGAAACCGTTCGGTTTATGCGATGGTTGCTATTTTGGGCGATCGCCTTTGTCTGGGTGATTGGGCTTGCCTACAGTTTCAATACCTTTCCTCAGACGCGCCAGTTTGCCAAAAAGATCATTACCATCCCGATTGTGTTGCTCATGACCTGGTTCTTCACTGGGTTAACAAATCGGCTAACCAATCTGCTCGTCGATCGCTTCATCCAAAGTCGAGAGCAAGAGCAATCCTTAACTGCTGCCACACTTCAGCGAATTTCCACGATCGCCAACGTGATTAAAGATCTAAAAGTGGCGTTACTCTACTCGGTGGCGATTCTCTGGGTGCTTCAATGGCTCAATTTATTACCTGGATCGATCCTAACGCTGGGGGCGTTAAGTGCCTTGGCGATTTCATTTGCGGCTCAAAACCTAGTCAAAGATTTGGTAAATGGGTTTCTAATTTTACTAGAAGATCAGTTTCGGATTGGCGATAACATCCGAGTCGGCAGCATCTCTGGGATAGTGGAAAATCTAAATTTGCGAGTGACTCAAATCCGCAATGACGAAGGCGGTTTGATTACCCTGCCGAATAGCTTAATTGCTGAGGTGGAAAACCGATCGCGCACTTGGGCACGCGCCGATTTTCGGATTGAGGTCGCTTACAACACGGATGTTGATCGCGCCCTTGAAGTGGTTCGAGAAACGGTCGATCGCATGGCACAAGATCCAGAGTGGCAAGCTGCAATCCTCGATACCCATGAACTATTTGGCGTGGATCAAATTTCCCATACCGGCATTGTGATCCGCATCTGGATTAAAACGGCTCCATCAAAGCAATGGGCGATCGCACGCGAATTGCGGCGGCGACTCAAAATTGCTTTCGATCGCCACCACATTCAAATCGGCGTTCCCCAACAACTGGTTATAGAGAAAGGCTCTCGTCAACTTGATACTGTTGAGCATTTCTCTGAGCATTTCTCTGAGCAGTCCTCAAATGGCGACTAAACCCGTTTTACTCAGAATTGAAAACAGGGTGAAGTTAATGAGTGTCAGAGCGATCGCCCCCAAAATGGCACTACCAATTCCCCACTTCAGCCGAAACCCTTCGACTAACCAAGCCGCGAATCCAAAAATGAGAATGTTGCCGATCAGCGGAATTATCCCCAAACTAAGAATCGCTGGAACTGCCCTTAACCAAGCGGGAATCAAGTTATACAGTCCATCAAATGCGCCAATAATTGCGCCTGCAATCAAGGCTTTAATTGGATTATCAATCTCAACGCCAAAGGGCAATTTCGAGATAATCAACAAGCTTACTGCGGTCACAACGATGGCAATCAGAAAGCCTATCATTCATTGACTCCTTTCTTTTAATTGGATAGAACCCGATCAACCTGAAATGTCTTCTAGGTTGACTCCATAGCTTAAAACTCTATGGCTTAAAGTTTAATGCTTTCTCAATGGATGACAGTGCCCCAGACTCCTGACGGCTGACCCGTTCCCCCCCTATACCAAAGACTCCACCCTCTTCTTTAACCGCCTTAGCAACCTGCTCGGCGATCGCCAAAATCCATTGCTTAAACTCTTCTGCCTGCACCACCGGAACTTTAGCCATCAGAATTGAACTCACTTGGTTGAAGTGAGCGATCGTCTGTTTTTGGGCATCAGACACATTATTAAAAGTCTGGATCATTCCCAGCAACTCAAACTGCTGCTTCAATAACAACTGCTCGCCTTGGAGTGGATCTTGATCAGCAATCTCTTTCAGGGACGCAGCAACCGACTTAACGATATCACTAGAAATATCTTGCCGTTGCATTTCAGTTGCCAAAATTTGAACGGCTGCCTGCATTTCTTTTAAGAGAGCAACTGCGTCCGTTTTGTCTGCAAGAATCACTGTTAAAATAGCTTGCTTCGGAGTTTGCAATAGAGTTGCCCACTCGCTATCTGAAAAATACTGTTGCTTCATCATTCAATCAATCCTCAATTTCAATAACATTAAACTTAGAAAACACAACTAGAAAACATAAACGCAAATAATACAGAGAAAGTATATGAAAGTTATAAGAATTAAGGTGGATCTCAGCGCAAACTGACTCGTCAGAGATCGCGATCGCGCCTACTTTTGGTCGCCTGCCAACCAACGTTTCATCACACCCATTTACGTCCTATTAGTTTCATATAACCATTGACTATGATACACACCGCTATCTTTAAGTAGATTCGCTGTTCATAGCTTTTTTTTACAAGTGAGGTTTTCGATGATTTCTAACCCTGTGCCTAAAATTTTTCTGACTGCATTGCCATTGCTTTTACTCATAAGCTGCACCAGTCCATCCACGCCACCCGCCGCCACAACCCAAGACCAGAAAGCTCAACTCTGTACTGACTTGGCAAGATTTAATACCGCAGTTGCCACCCTCGCCAGCATGGGTCCTAGTTCCAAAGTCGGTGATTTGAGAGCAGCGCGTGATCAAGTCAAAACAACGTTTGCCACCGTTAAAACCACGGCTGCTGGCGTTAAAGACTCAAAAATTGAGGATTTAGACAGGGCACAACAAGACTTGGACAAAGCGATCACAAATGTTCCGAATACGGCAACACTGAATCAAGCGGTTACGTCAGTCACCCCCCAAGTGAAAGCGGTGCAAACGGCTGAAGCCACCATGAAAGCGGGTTTAAGCTGCCCCTAATCACCCTAATGATCAAATGAGGTTCAGCAGCCAAATTGAAAGCGGCATCGCTAAAACGGTGAATGAACCTCATTGTGGGAAAAACTACCACAGTCACTTACATAATCTCGATAGGAAATTCTCATGATCACTCGTCAAGATCTAAAGCAATTGCAGGCTTTGACCCCAGTTCCGGCACTTTCCATTCTGTTGCCGACCCATCGAACCTTTCCTGAGAATAAGCAAGATCCGATTCTGGTCAAAAACTTGGTTGATGAGGCAACGGCTCGGCTTGGCGAAGAATTTTCTGCCCGCGAGTTGGAACCGTTACTCAAGCGGCTCGAAACGCTGGTGAGCGAAATTGACTATCCTCATACGCTCGATGGATTGGCGCTATATGTTAGCCATGACTTTGCCAAACTTTATTATCTGCCGTTTTCCATACCTGCCCGTGTGGTAATTGATCAAACCTTTGCAACCCGCGACTTGGTGTATGGAATGCATCGATCGCAGCGCTATTGGGTCTTTCTGTTAAGTCAGGCATCTACTCGCCTGCTAGCTGGAACGGGAGAAACGCTAGAGGAAGTTCATGACAAAAATTTCCCGATGGAAATGACTGGACCTGGAGGCACAACGGCGCTTCCTTTTGATTCTGATTCGAGCTATCTCGACGATCGCCATCGCCGATTTTTTCAGCAGGTAGACAGTGCTTTTACTGAAAACTACTACACCGAGGATGAGGGACTGCCGCTGATTGTGGGCGGGGTGATTCGCCAAGTTTCTTTCTTCCAAGAAGTTTCGCAACACGCCTCGAAGATCGCAGGCACCATCAGCAGCAATTTTGATAAAGCAACTGTTTCTGAGCTAGCTCCTCAAACGTGGGAAATTGTGCAGACTGTGAGGGCGGCTCAACAGGCTGACGCACTGCAAGCATTGGATGAGGCAATGAGCGCCCAACTGGTTGTTTCGACGATCGAAGAAGCGTGGCAGTTGGCGCAAGAAGGTCGTGGAAAGCTGCTGTTGGTTGAAAAAAATTACCATGTGCCCGCAGTCTTAACTGAAAACGGCAGGTTTGAGGCAGTGGCGGAATCGGGCGGCACCGACGTGATGGATGATGCGGTGGATGAAATTATTGAAGTGGTGTTGGCGATGGGAGGAGAGATTGCGATCGTCGATGATGGCGCGTTAGCTGCTCATCAACAAATTGCCTTAACGTTGCGTTATTAAGCGGACTCTCGGCTCATGCTCGATCAAACAGCCCAATCCTCGCGTGTGTCAACGGGGCACCTCCCGCCTAGCGATCGCGTGAGGACATTTGATTCGGTGATTGCGATTACAAAAAACAATCAATGAACCAGTAACCCGATGGTCAACGCGGGGGAGTGCCAAAGCATCTGCTCCTAACAATTGCGGCAACGTCTCACTTCTCTTCCCTTTATGACTATTGGCATTTGGATATTGGGCGATCAACTGTGGGCAGAGCAAGCGGCACTCAAAAGTGGTGTAGACCCAGCGCAGACTCCAGTAATTTTGATCGAGTCATTGCAATATGTGCAGCAGCGCCCTTACCACAAGCAAAAGCTGGTGCTGGTGTGGTCGGCAATGCGCCACTTTGCCGAGGAGCTAAAGCAAGATGGCTGGTCGGTGGCTTATCACGAGCTAGCTCAAAACTTTGAAATTCCTCTGCGTGAATGGGTGAAGGAGTATCAGATTACCGAAATGCGGGTGATGGAACCGAGCGATCGCCCCTTTGCTGATCAGGTGCGATCGCTCGATCTGCCTTGTCAAATCACCCTCCTCCCCAGCAATCGCTTTTTGTGGCAAACCAACGACTTTGATCAGTGGGCAAAAAACCGCAAACGCCTCGTAATGGAAGACTTTTACCGAGAAGGTCGCCGTCGCTTTGACATTTTGATGGAAGGCAAACAACCAATTGGCGGCACCTGGAACTTTGATAAAGAAAACCGCCAGCCGCCTAAGGGCAAACTTAATACTCCAGCGCCCCTTTGGTTTAAACCAGACGACATCACCCAAACCGTCATCCAGCAAGTGGAGCAACTCCCCTTTCCCACCCACGGTCACGCTGAACCGTTTCGCTGGAGCACCACCCGCAAACAGGCATTGCAAGTGCTTGACCACTTCATCCAAACGCGGCTACCCAACTTTGGACCCTACCAAGATGCCATGGTGACCGACGAAGAAACCATGTGGCACGCGCTGCTGTCCCCCTACCTCAACATCGGCTTGCTCCATCCATCCGAGTTGGTTGCCGCCGCCGAAAAAGCCTTTCATGAACACGACCTCAGCCTCAACAGCGTCGAAGGTTTCATTCGGCAAGTCTGCGGTTGGCGAGAATATATGTATGGGCTATATCGTCACGTTAGCAACGACTACTTTGCCAAAAACTGGTTTGATCACACCCATCCCATGCCAGAGTTTTTTTGGGATGCAGAGCAAACCGACATGAATTGCTTGCACCAAACCCTCAAGCAAGTTGAGCAGATCGGCTATGCCCATCACATCCAGCGGTTAATGATTTTAAGCAACTTCTGCTTAATTTCAGGCTTGTCCCCCCAAGCCGTCGAAAACTGGTTCCATTCAGCTTTTATTGATGCCTATGATTGGGTAATGCAAACTAACGTGATTGGCATGGGATTGTTTGCCGATGGCGGTATGTTGGCATCCAAGCCCTATGCTGCCTCTGCCAACTACATCAACAAAATGAGCGATTATTGTGGCAAGTGTGTCTACAATCCCAAAGCTCGGATTGGTGAAAAAGCCTGCCCGTTCAACTTTTTTTACTGGAATTTTCTCGATCGCCACCGCGAAAAACTCAAATCTCAAGGTCGCATGAGTTTCATCTTGGCGAACCTCGACAAAATGCCGGCGGCAGAACTAGCCGAGATCCGGCAGCGAGCACAACAGTGGCATGAGGGAAGGGAATAAGCTTTTGCAACTTTATGGGTTTGTAGCAATTTTCTCCACGTTTTTGGGTGCAGCATACGTTCATGACTTTTTCTAGTTCACCTGCTTCAGCTTGGAAAACCATGCCAATTGGGATCAAAATCGGCTATTTACGGCTGCTTTATCTTTTTTTTTTGGCGTTGCTGAATGCAAGTATGATTTTTGACTGTAGGGGTAGGTCTTGTGCCTACCCTGACGTAAGTGGAGGGCAACCACAAGGGATTGCCCCTACAAATTTCCTCCCCAGATTCAGCAATGCCTTTTTTTGCTGCAAAATGAAGAGGGCGATCGCAGGCACCATCAGCAGCAATTTTGATAAAGCAACTGTTTCTGAGTTGGCTCCTCAAACGTGGGAAATTGTGCAGACTGTGAGGATGGCGCGTTAGCCGCTCATCAACAAATTGCCTTAACATTGCGATATTAAGCGGACTCCCGGCTCATGCTCGATCAAACAGCCCCATCCTCACCTGTGTCAACGGGACACCTCCCGCCTGGAGATCGCGTAACCACATTGGTCACTGAGGCACACGATCGCTTTAAATCGGTTGATGCCGGGACGGTCGCAGACTACATTCCGGCTCTGGCTCAAGTGCCTCCTGAGTTGTTTGGCGTGTGTGTGGTTGGGGTGAATGGCTCGATTCATACCGCTGGAGACACCGATTATCAGTTTTCGATCCAGAGTGTATCGAAGCCGTTTGTGTTTGCGTTGATTTGTCAGGCAATTGGAGAGAATGAAGCACGCGCCAAACTGGGGGTAAACAGTACGGGACGGTCGTTTGATTCGGTGATTGCGATTACAAAAATCAATCAAGGAACCAGTAACCCGATGGTCAACGCGGGGGCGATCGCCGCCACCAGTTTGGCACCTGGCAAGACCGCAGCCGATAAATGGCAGTTCATTCAAACCGAACTGTCTCGATTTGCAGGCAGAACTCTCACCCTAAACGAAGCAGTTTATCAATCTGAAGCAGCGACTAATCAACGCAACAAAGGCATCGCTAAACTTCTTCAAGTCTACGATCGCATCTTTTTCGACTCCATTGAAGCAACCGACATTTACACCAAACAATGTTCGCTCAACGTCACTGCGAAAGATCTGGCAATCATGGCGGCAACGCTAGCAAACGGCGGCGTAAACCCCCTGACTCAAGAGCGCATTATTGATCCCATCCACTGCCAGCACGTTTTAGCGGTCATGGTCACCGCCGGACTCTATGAAAACTCTGGCGACTGGCTGTATGAAACTGGGTTACCTGGCAAAAGTGGAGTCAGTGGCGGACTCGTCACAGTTTCTCCTGGAAAAGGCGGACTGGGTACATTTGCGCCGCCGCTCGACGATGCCGGAAACAGCGTCAAAGGTCAGCTTGTGACTCAATTTCTTTCTGAGCAATTAGGACTAAATCTATTCGCATCAAAGCCGCTTGGTTAATTGCAACCAACTTTTTTTGTTTCCAGATGGTATCGTTTCAACATATTGATTTCATTCACCAAGGTAAAGATAATGACGACTGAGTTTCAAACAGATATCGATATCAAGAAGTCTACGGGTTGGATCATCGCCCTCAGTATTGCGTTAATCATTCTTGGCATCGGGGCGATGATTCTACCTGTGGTTGCCTCCGCCTTTTTTACGTTGATTATTGGCTGGATTGCGATCATGAGCGGGGTTGTCATGATTGTGCAATCGTTTCAGTCCAAGCCAGTTAGAGGGTTTTGGCTGAATTTGATTGTAGGCATTTTCTATGTGATTGCAGGGATTTACATCCTGTTTAACCTGGGAGCCGCCATATTAGCGCTCACTTTTGCGTTTGGTATTTTGTTCGTGGCTGAAGGTATTTTTACGATCATTATGGGGTTTACCAACAAGGCGGGGCACAGGATGTCCTGGTTGGTCGTGCTCAACGGAGTGATTACCCTAATCTTGGGCATTATGGTGCTGAATAGCTTCCCCTTCAGTGCGCTTTGGCTGATTGGTCTTTATGTGGGGATCAGTCTGTTGATGAGCGGCATCTCTTTGTTAGCCTCGGCTCTGGCTGTTCGGAAGGTGGTGGCTACTGCTTAGCCCCCTCTCTACCAGGGTAGGTTTAGCCGGAGAGGATTGGCGTGCCTCCAAAACTCCGGCTAAACCTGCCCTAATCCAGCGGTATTTTCTTAGTAATCCCCTGAGTAAAGCCATGAATAAAAAAGATCGCATCTTTAATGAAACTTACAAAATTGATGAGGCGACTAATCTTCATATGATCGAGGTCGCGATCGATCAATATAGCGATATTTTCAACGAATGGGACTCGGCTCCCTTTAAACGTCGAGATCTCGATCCCGATCTACAACTCTATCTAGAAACGAGTTCTAACGAAATTCCTTCTAAGTATGATGTTGAACTGAGTGTTGCTTTGCCAGCAGGAATGCGGAACGAAGTCATGGAAGAGGAAGTTCGGAATGGTATTAAAAATAGTTTTATCTCCAAACGATACTTTCTTAGCAAGGACATCAAGAAGACTAACACTAAGATGTTTTGGTTTGTCCTAGTGGGTCTTTTATGTTTGTGGGTCGCAAAAGTTCTTTCGGGTCGGGTTTCGGAAACAGATTTGCCATCCATTTTGCTGGAAGGATTGGCGATCAGTGGATGGGTTTTTCTTTGGGAGGCGGTCTCGCTATTCTTTTTCACAAACCGTGAACTCTACGATCGCTATAAAAACTACAAACGATTGCAGAATGCACCCGTAATTTTCCGAGAGCAGGAGGGAACCCCGTTTAATTCGTCTGTGCCAAGCCATACTAGAGCGGTTTAAGTGGGATGCTTTAGGGGCATACCCATGAAAAAATCTAGAAATGACTGTAACTAAAAACCTGAAACCCATCGATTTTTCTGGCGATCGCCAAGTTGAACCTCGGTCAGCCAGCGATCGCATCGCCGCCGGAAAAGCTCTGCGCCAAATAGTCAAAAGATCGGATCACGCGGTCTATCAATCACCCCCCAACCGCGAAGACCCGATCGCCATTTTGGAAGCTGAAGCAACCACCCGCCTACCCGATCTAGTCCCCATCCGCTATGCCCGGATGTTAACCTCCCCGTTTGCGTTTCTGCGGGGTTCTGCCGCCGTGATGATCCAGGATATTGCCCCCGCCCCAACCACGGGCTTAACCGTGCAGGCTTGCGGCGATATGCATGTATCCAATTTTGGTGTGTTTGCCTCCGCCGAGCGTAGCCTGGTGTTTGCGATCAACGATTTCGATGAAACCTATGTCGGCGCTTGGGAGTGGGATTTGAAGCGGTTGGTAACTAGCGCTGTAGTCGCGGGGCGTTTTTTGGGGGGCGATCGCGTCCTCTGCGAAACGGCTGCGCGATCGATCGTGCAATCCTACCGTCAACACTTACATCAATATGCCAACCTAGGGCATCTCGATCTCTGGTACAGCAACATCACAGAAGCCGACTTACTTCAAGCATTACCCGCCGCTTCTCAACAAAAAGCCGCCCAGCATCTGACAAAAGCCCGTCAGCGCACCCATCTCCAAATGCTAGAAAAAGCGACTGACCTGATTGATAAGCAGCAGCATATCGTTGAAGCGCCTCCTCTAGTCGTCCGGGCAGAAACGCTCCGTAGTGGCGAACCCATTATTGAAACAATGAAGCAGCTAATCCAGGATTATCTTGCCTCTCTTAGCTCAGACCGCCGCTTTCTAGTATCGCGCTATCGCATCCTCGACGTTGCGCGTAAAGTGGTGGGCGTAGGCAGTGTCGGCACTCGCTGCTGGGTGGTTTATTTGCAGGGTGTAGATGCAAGTGACCCGCTATTCTTGCAAATCAAGGAAGCTCAGCCTTCCGTCCTCGCACCCTATACCGAGAGCCTTTGTCACTATTGGTTACCGGATGACCATCAGGGGCACCGGGTTGTGACGGGTCAGCGATTGATCCAGGGCGCACCCGACATTTTTCTGGGCTGGGGGACTTTGGATGGGGTTCACTACTACATCCGCCAGTTGCGGGATATGAAAGGAGGAGTCAAGCTTGAACCGGGTAAATTTCGAGTGGCATCGCTGCCAGACTACTGCGGGATCTGTGGTTGGGCGCTAGCACTGGCACATGCCAAATCGGGGGATGCCGCCATGCTGTCAGGCTATATCGGTGAAAACGCCGCACTAGATGATGCATTGGTAAAATTTGCCTTCGCCTATGCCGATCAAACCGAGCAAGATTACGATCGCTTAGCCGCCGCCGCCAAACAGGGACGTATTCAAGTTGCCAGCGAATTTTGACCCGGAGTTATTGAAATGACCGTCATTTATGACCTTGAACACACGACCACCTACCGCTATCGCAATCTGGTGAAATTTGGCGATCATCGCGCTATCTTTTTGCCCAGTGTCGGTTATGGTGGGCGGATTTTGAGCTATTCCTTGGAAACTAACATTCCCTCTAAAGTCCACTGGGTGATGGATACGCTTTCTAATAACGTGGCGGTGATTGAATTGAGTGAACCGGCTAAGGAACTGAGCGTCACCTATCGAGTGCGGGGAGAGCATTTTGGCATCCAGGCGATCGCTGATTTTTCCCTGGATGACCGGGCGAAGGAGGTTCCGGTGCAACATACCCCCGATGAGTGGATGGATCTGTCTGGGTTCATGCGTCCTCATACCGAAGATGCCGATGGTAGCCTTGCCGCTTGAGCAAAAAGCTTTATGGCTGGGGATCAGGACAATACCCTCGACGTGCTGCAACGAATGATGGATGCGATTTGGACCCGCTTGACTTACCAGGCACGGGAAGCAGAGGGCACCCAGAGTCCGGTGGACACTCTACGGTTACAGTCGGGCACCTGTCGAGATTACGCTTGGTTGATGATTGAAGCGTTGCGACGGCTGGGCTTTGCCTGTCGTTTTGTCAGCGGTTACCTCTATGATGCGGCATTGGATGGCGGCGCGATCGGCATGGTTGGTTCTGGGGCGACCCATGCTTGGCTGCAAGTTTATCTGCCCGGTGCTGGCTGGCAAACTTACGACCCGACCAATCGGATTACGGCAGGCTTTGATTTGATTCGGGTGGCGATCGCTCGTCATCCAGGGCAGATCATGCCGCTGTTAGGGTCTTGGTTTGGCGATGCTCAGGACTATCTGGGCATGGATGTCAGCGTCTCAATTCGTAAACTTGGAACCCTACCAGAGTTTGAAGAACCAGGACGACTATAATCCTGGCTAAGACTTCTTGAGCGAGTGGTAAGCAATCTAAGGCAGTGACTATGACTAACAATCCAAACGATCACAGTAACGTTGAGAATCGACAAGACCTGATTCGAGAGCAGGAAACGTTTCTCCTACAGCAGGAAGAACGACGCTTGAAAGCCACTAAACGACAAGCCAAGTTTGGCTGGGTTCGCAATACGATTTTGCTGTTGGTCGGGGCATTGCAAATCTTGTTGGGGATGCGGTTTTTTCTGCGCTTGGCTGGCGCGAATACTGAAAACCCTTTTGCTCAATTGATTTACAGCTTGTCAGATCCGTTTATTGCACCCTTTTCAACGCTGTTTATTAGTCCTGTGAGAGGCGGCGGCAATTTCATTTTGGATGTGAATGTATTGATTGCTATGGCTGTTTATAGCTTGTTGGGTTGGCTAGGGATCGCGGTTGTGAATTACCTCCAGGGGCAAGCACCCTATCGCAGATGATGGGGCGTGCCGCCTTTATGGTGAGAGAGTGCTCTAAGCGTTTTCTCACCACTTGGCATTATTTATCTTGTAGGTGCCCTCTAAATTTCGTACTGATTTTCGGTGAATACTTTCATTGCTCGTGCCAGTTCTGCCGCAACTTGAGGGCGCGAAAATTGTGGCGGCGGCAATTCTCCCCGGCGCAACATCTCGCGCACTTTCGTTCCCGATAGGTGAACTCGTTCTTCCGGCAGGCTAGGGCTAGTTTTCGTGGTTGCCATGCCCTCGGTGCGCGTGCAATAGAAGGCGTGTTCAAATCTTAGCGGCAAAATGCCCAATTCTTCAGGCTGAAACTCATCAAAAATATATTGAGCATCGTAGGTGCCATAGTAATCGCCTACTCCCGCGTGGTCGCGCCCCACAATAAAATGAGTGCAGCCATAGTTTTTTCGCACTAGAGCGTGGAAAATCGCTTCACGCGGTCCGGCATAGCGCATGGCAGCCGGGTTAATTGCCAAAATCACGCGGTCTTTGGGAAAGTAGTGTTCCAGCATGATTTCGTAGCAGCGCATTCGCACATCGGCTGGAATATCATCTTCTTTCGTCGCACCCACTAACGGATGCAGGAATAACCCATCTACCACTTCTAAGGCGCACTTGATAATGTATTCGTGGGCGCGATGAATTGGGTTGCGAGTCTGAAACCCCACAATGGTTTTCCAGCCTTTTTCACGAAACAGCGATCGCGACTCAGCCGGATCGATCTGATACGGGGGAAACTTAGGATGCGGATCGCGCTGCAACAGCCAAATAGAACCCGCTAAATTCACCGCACCTTGGCTGTAGACCACATTTACCCCAGGATGCTTTTCTTCATTGGTGCGATAAACATGCAGTGCTTCGTGCGTTTTGTCGTAATGATATTTTTGCGTCAGCTGCAATACCCCCACAAAGCGCCCTTGCGAGTCATCCAACCGAACTAAGCCACCTTCCTGCAATGGTGCCGCCACGTCTTCAGTCACCGAGAGCGTAATCGGAATCGACCAGGGTAAGCCATTGGCGAGCCGCATGGTGTTGACGACCGAAAGGTAGTCTGCTTCTTCCATAAAGCCCATCAGTGGACTAAACCCCCCGATCGCAATCATCTCCAAATCTGACAGGGTGCGTTCATCGATGGGCACCACTGGTAAATGATCGGCTTTATCCAAAAACTCTTGTCGTTGAGCGGTAGTGGCAATGCGATCGACCAATTGCCCACCGTGGGCGGCAATACTATCTTGTTGAATCATGGGAAGGGGAGAAATGAGGGGTTAGGAATGAGGGTCAGAATTGAAACTAACCTTTGCGGCGGGCAGGTCGATTGGCACGTTCTTCTTCTTCACGCCGACGGCGATCGCGCCACTCTGCCAGGGTGAGATAGGCTACGCCACCACTGACCACCAATAGCAAGCCAAACGCCGCTAAAATTAACACACTAAAAACAGGATATTCCACAGTTACATCGAAACCGTTACATCGAACAACTACATTGAACAGTGGTTCTTAAAGCAAAAGGTAGGCACCTAGATGTGCACCTAAACTTCTGCCTTCTGAGACTTTTGCCTCCTGAGACTTTTGCCTCCTGAGACTTCTGCCTACTTAAAGCTAAATTCCACGGCAAAAGAGTATTCAAAACCCATTGCGTGCCCAAACAACCAACGAAATTGAAAAAGTAAAGACCACTAAAAGACCAACCCAACCCAAGCTCAAAATATCCATAGGAATCTGTGAAACACTGTGATGAAATCTCTTCAAAACTGATCATAGTCCAAAGTGGGAATCGCAGTGCAGCAAAACATCATGCCCAAACGTGGATTAATTGAAGGATAGAAAAAATTAGTGGGACTGGAGAAATGAAATGATTGAGGGGAATGAAGTGATCCGAGGAAATAAACAGGCACCCGAAGAATTGCATCTCAGTTGGATCGAGCGATGGGAGTCACTCAAGGCGGGTGGAATTGGCGCGATCGCAGCCGGAACTCTATTCGCGCTATTCACAGTAGTCAATCTCACCCTAGTCGATCGCCAGTGGATAGTCACTCCAACCCACTCATTGGCGTTGCACCCTGACAATCTTGGAGTCACCATTGCAGTCAGTGGGAGTATTGCCATCCTGTCGGGTTTTTTGTTTGCCGTCACCTATCGCTATGTGATTCGCCACGATCAAAATGTTCACCTAAAATCGGGAGCCGTTGCCGCTTTTGGGTTAGTGCGTGGACTGGCGCAGTTGGATTTAGGCTGGCAAACCGAAGTTGCCCCCTTATCATTAATCGCCTTGCTGCTTGAAAGTTTAGTGCTATTTGCCGGAGTAAGAGTGGCTTTAGATTGGGCGATCGCTCACTCCAAAGTCAAGCCATTTTAATCCCATTTGGCTCAGCGTCTTCCGCCAAAATACCTTGCGTTAAGCCAAAATACCTTGCGTTAAAAAGAACTGCTATCTTTCATCCCAAACAGCGAATCGCTTCTAACATGCCTTTCGCTTTATTCAGGGTTTCTTCATATTCCTTTTCAGGAACAGAATCGGCAACCAGTCCGGCTCCGGCTTGCACACTCACGCGATGCTTGCCGTTTCCTTGATTGCGAACAACCATCGTCCGAATTGCGATCGCGGTATTCAACTGTCCATCAAAATCGTAGTAGCCATAGGCACCAGAATAAGGTCCTCGCCGACAGGGTTCTAAATCGTGAATGATTTCCATGGCGCGAATTTTGGGCGCACCGCTGACGGTTCCCGCCGGGAAACCTGCCTTTAGCAAATCCCACGCCGTTTTATCCGGTGCCAGTTTGCCTACCACATTGCTAACAATATGCATCACATGGGAGTAGCGCTCAATCATCATCAATTCATCGACTTTGACCGACCCATGGATGCAGACCCGTCCTAAATCATTTCGTCCTAAGTCAACCAGCATCACATGTTCAGCGATTTCTTTCGGGTCAGCCAGCAAATCTGCGGCAAGGGCGGCATCTTCTTGGGCGGTTTTGCCTCGTGGACGGGTGCCAGCGATCGGGCGCACCGTGGCAATCATCGGATCATCGTCTGCAATGCCTCGATCAACCTTCACCAAAACTTCTGGACTAGAACCAATAATCTGCCAATCGCGAAAGTTAAAAAACGCCATATAGGGGGAAGGATTCACCTGTCGTAACGATCGATAAAGTGCAAATGGATCGCCCACATAGTCCGTAGAGAGACGCTGCGACACCACGACCTGAAAAATATCACCGGCTCGAATGTGGTCTTTTGCTGTTTCTACATTGGCGCAGAATTCGGCTTGAGTGGTATTGCTGGCGATCGCCAGCGGAGACGAAGACTGGGACGATGGAGTCCATTCCAGCAGACGAGCTTGCTCAGTCAGGGGCGACTGGAGTTTATGAATTAATTGAGTCGCGCGATCGCAGGCTTGCTCATAGGCGACGGCTAAATCGGTGTTGGGGTCACGCAAATCGGCATAGGCGATCGCCCAAACCTTGCGTTTCACCTGGTCAAAAATCAGCAAATTATCGACCTGCATCCATAACCCATCCGGCAAATCCTCTGCCGTCGCCGGATAAATAGGCACGCGAGCTTCAATCCAATGAATTAGCTCATACCCCCAAAACCCAAACAGCCCCCCAATTCCGGGTGGAAGTTCAGGCAACTTGACTGGATGGTAAGGTGCCAAACAAGTAGACAACGCCGCAAATGGATCGCCTTCAAATGCCTGAACGGAACCATCCCGATAGGTTTGGGTCGTGTGTGCCCCCCGCGATTCCAACACCCACAGCGGATCGCAGCCCAAAAAACTGTAGCGCCCAATGCGTTCGCCGCCTTCCACCGATTCCAGCAAAAAACTGTAGGGTTGCCCAGAACAAACCCGATACCATGCCGAAACTGGCGTATCTAAATCGGCAACCCACTCCTGATAGACAGGCACAAAATTGCCCTGTTTAGCCAGTTCAACAAACTTAGAAAAATCGGGAGACAGCATAGAAGGGGATGGGGGATAGGGGACAGGGAAAAGTTTTAAGTTTTAAGTTTTAAGTTTTGAGTTCGCCCTATCTCTGTAGGAGATGCCTAGGCGATCGCCATTCGTCGTTTTTTTAGTTCAATTCAATGGATTCGTAGTGCGGACATTCTTTGCAAGGACCGGCGGGATTGTGGGCGCAACGCAGATAGGGCGATCGCGCGTTGAATTGGCAAGTAATATCGCCCAACATGTAGCCAAGACCTTCCACATAGTAATAATCCATTGCCTCAAGATAAGGATGAGAGCGATGTAGCCTGCCTGTGGGCAAATTCATCGCATGATAAACCGGATAAATACGTTGTCTGGTATGGATGTTAACTTTTCGCAGAAGCACACAAGACAAAAAACCAGGGATAAACCCAACCAGAAAAATGGCGATCGCTTCAAACATAATCATAAAACCGGATAAATCAGCCTAGTTCCGCCCTACAAGAACTTGCAACCTTTATAGCTAACCCTAGCCCACTGATTCCTGACCATCCACTTCACCCACTATCCACTTCACCCACTATCCACTTCACCCACTATCCACTATTCAGCCAGGTGATTTCAATCACTCAGTTTTTATCACCCCATCACCCAAAATCCAGCCTAGCCATCACTAGCCTAACTCAGGACTATCACACAACTCCAGGCTTTAGCATCACTGCGATCGCGGCTTGAAAACTTCATAGTAGTCCTAGAACCTTTTGGGAACCCCGCATCTATGACTATGACTTTGATTGCTCAAGTGGTGAAAGAAATCATAAGCACAGGCTACCTCTCGGAAAAAGCTGAACAGCGCATTCAGCGCTTATTTGACCAAACCTGTGATTTAGAAGATATCAACGCCTTAGGGCAGTTACAGCAGGCATTGAGAGTGGGGCAAGTTATGCGTCAGGCTGAGCAGGATAAGTTGATCGGGGTAGACCGAGCCTCCTTCAGCGAAGACGGATGAAGTTGAGAATCGTAAAGAATTCAGGATGGTGCAACAAAGCGTGTGAATTAATAGGGTCTGATCACTGAATCCATGCCATTTCACTCACTATTATGTTTGCCAGAATTCGCCGTCTTTTAAGCCAGTTTTTCAGCAAGTCTAGGACGGTCAATAACGAACCTCTCAACAAGGTTAGTTTGATCGTCATTATCTTGATAGATATTTTTATCTTAGTGAATGTTTTTGCAGGGCTAGATGATATAAGTCGATGGCACATCAGCCCTTCAGAAGCGTATCCATGCTATTCCGATTGGAACAGTTTTCAAGCGCAAACAGACCAAAAACAAACAGAAAATCGGGATTATAACGCGCTGCGATCGTCTTTAACCTATCCTGCAAATGGTCAATTTGGTTTTCAAAAAACCTATCAGCTTGCAGAAGTAGGACATCTTGGCAAAGTCTCTGCAACTTGCTTACAATACGCCAGTTATAAAGATAAAATCAACAATCCAGCGAACCAAAAACTGCTTCAAACAATTGACCAAAAGAATAGAAGTATTGATACCCTTGCCCAAAAAAATCGTGCTATTCAGGCTCAATACGATTCAACCTTGCTCGAAAAAATTGCGGGTCAGCCCCGTGAACAGTCGATTAACTTAGTAGCTGCCGAAAAAGCGAAGCAGGAAATAGACAATAATAATCTCAAGATTTCTGCACTTAAAAAAGATATTTCTATCCTCAAAAATCAACTCCTCAAAAAGCCAGAAAGCACCAATTTTCTAGCATTTATTCAAGACAAGGGAAGGTTTGAAGAAGTTGAGAGAGGCTATAAGCAAGCCTCTTTTTGGTATCCCAGTATTCAGTTTGCCTTTCAAGCCCTCTTCTTACTGCCGCTAATTTTAAGTGCTTTATTTATCCATAGGCTAGCTCAACGTAAATGCTATGGATTGGCTGCTTTAATTAGCTGGCATTTGTTAGTTATTTTTTGCATTCCACTCTTATTCAAAGTCTTTGAGTTTTTGCAAGTTGGGATTTTATTCCAATTTGTTGCAGATATTGTCAGCGCTCTTTTTGGCGGCTTACTATTCCTAGTTAGCTATCTATATATTTTGATCATTCCACTGCTTGGTTTTGGAATCATCAAGTTTTTTCAGAGATTTGTTTTCAATGCGAAACTTCAGGCAGCTAGCAGGGTTCAAAAGTCGCGATGTGTGAGGTGTGCGAAGAAGATCCGACCTCAAGATCCTTACTGCCCTCACTGTGGATATTATCAGTATATTGAATGTCCAAACTGTCATGAATTCACTTATAAACATCTGCCGCACTGCAAACACTGTGGACATGTTCAAGATTTAGAAGGCGTGTAATCTAAAAGTAGAGAACCTCTTGTGGGTGACCATAGGGTTAAGGGCATCCACAAGAGATGCCCCTATCGACCACGGATGTTAGATGATGTCAGATCTTTGGTTGCTGATTTGCCTAGGACTTAAAGTCGAGGGCTTTTTCAATCGCTTTTAGCATCTCAGATTCATCTCGGCTCACTCGTTCACCGCCAATACCAAACAAACCGCCTTCTTTGACCGCTTCGGCAATTTGGCGTGCAATCGAGAGAATCCAAGTTTTGAACTCTTGTGCCTGCACCACAGTTACTTTATTGCCCAAAATCACCCCGACCTGTTTGAAGTGATCTAAGGTGTTTTTCCGCCCTTCAGATGCGTTCTTGAGATTTTGAAGTGCGCCCAGCAATTCAAACTGTTTTTTTAGCAAAAGCTGTTCTCCTTGTAAGGGATCTTTTGCATCTATTTCTTTCATTGAGGCGGTCAGCGATTTTGCTAAGTCACTGGTTAAGTCGGGGCGGTTTTGTTCGTTTACCACAATTTGAACGGCTGCCTGGGTTTCTTGTAGAAAGGAAACTGGATCAGTTTTATCGGCAAGCGTCATTGCCATGATGATCATGGTAGGAGTTTGCAGGAGAGTTGACCACTCATTTTCTGGAAAATATTGCTGACTCATGATGAAACACCTTCTTCAAAAGGAACCTTGTATTTCGACTAATCATACTTTCTATCTTTGCGTAAAAACAGGTTGATTGGCTCTAGGCAAAGATTGGGAAAAACCTCCAAACGCAACCACTGATTCACTGCCCCATCGAATTGTCGTTGAGGGACTGCTCAGTAGGCGAATGCAATTATTTATCAGATGCATTTCGACTGCATTTCGACTGCATTTCGACTACGCCCAATGCTCAATACCTCTGTAGGAAGAGGCTTGAGCAGAGTCGAAACCCGGTAATTTAAGCTAACTTTAATTTCGCTCTGCTACTTAGCTGTTTTGCGGAATCCGCACATGCAGAGAGCGGATAATCTTTAGCCAGCGATTATCGTCGGTGAAATAGCCTAATTCGGCAAGGTAATCGCGGTATCCAAGATTCTCATGAGAACCTTCTGCGGCGATGGGAACGTGCTTATCATGGTCGGTTTCTAGGCAGGGATAGTCTTGAGTGCTATGGGGTGGTTGGTAATCAATGTTGATGTTGGTGACATCGTGAATCCGCAGCGTGAGTTGTTTGCCGCCTTGTTGTCGTAGGGGTTCTTTGTAGGAATTATCGACTTCCCAATAGGCGTAGGCTTGGTTTAATGGGCGACAGACTAAGATGATGCGGCAATCTGGCGCGAAGGCGGAAGCAGCGGAAGTATCTGGCTCAGCGAGATCGCCCTCTAGCGTCGAGCCTGATTGATCCAAAAAGGATTTTGCGATCGCGCCCACTCCAGCCACCGCAGCGGCTCCACCCGCTAGCGCGGAACCCGCCACGTTGGTAATGTCTCCTGTCAGTTTCGAGGTCGTTTGGGTAGCATTACCCATTACAGTAGAAACGGTCTCAGATGCTTTGCCTGCGGCAGTTTCTAACCGATTAGAGAGATTAGAGACAAGACCGGGTGTTGGCACGACTTGATTGACTGTTGACAGCTTCGTTGAGGCGGCAGCAGCGGCGGCAGCGGCAGAGAATGCTCCGGGTTTGACGGTAGCCTGAGCAGCCGGAACCCGAATCGCATCAGATTGAGCGAGTCGGAGCCAGCGGTTGTCTTTGGTGAGGTAGCCCAACTCTGCAATATAGTCGCGATCGCTCCTAGAAATTGGCACATGCTTATCATGCTCCAATTCGCTGCAAGGATGCTGTTGGGTGCTGTGCGGGGGATGTTTATCGAAATCGATATCAGTCACATCATGCACTCTCAGGGTCAAGTTTTCGCCGCCCTGCTGTTTGAGAGCAGCCTGACGCGCTTTAGACACTTCCCAGTAGGCATAGGCGCTGTCGGCATCGCGAGGCACCAGAATCATCCGATTCAGATCAGATACCACAGATACCACGGGCGGAACTATTTCGGCGGTTGCCGGGGGGGTAGAATGCCCAGCGGCAACACTTGCCGCAATCGCTCCTACTCCTGCCAAGCCTGCTCCTGCTAAAGCGGCGGCTCCTGCTCCTGATGCGATCGCCGCTGGAGTTACTTCAGGAACAGCAACAGCGGCGGCGGCAGCGGTGGCAGCAGAACCAATCTTTTCAGCCGGCGTACAAGCAGGAACCCGCACCTGTTCCGAACGGGCAACCTTGCTCCAGCTTCCATTTTCCGCCACATACCCTAGTTCCACCACATAATCGCGATCGTCTAACGCAATCGGCAAATGATGATCGGGGTCGTTCTGCCGCACATCGAACTGTTTAACGCTATGGGCTGATTGCTGATTGAGGTCAATATTGGTGACATCGTAGAGACGTAATGCGAGGTTGCGCCCTGCTTGACCCCGAAAATCTTCTTGATCTTTGTCAGAAATTTCCCAATAGGCATAGGCATTACGGCAGTTTCGAGGAGTTAAAATAATCCGGCTGCGATCGCGGTCTACCGCCGCAATTGGCGCAGCAACCGGAGCCGCAACTGGCGCAACTGAAGACCGTCCTTTCATCGCCGCCAATAAACCGCCCAATCCGACTAAGGGCAATAGCAACCACCACCAGGGGAATGGAGATGGCTCGGTGGCGACCATGGCAGATGAGTTAGCAGCTTGAGTTTCCGCCGTGGATGCAACGGTAGGAGACTCCATTGCAGAAGGCTCCATTGCAGAAGGCTGATCTGTAGGAGAAACGCGGGTAGAGGGGTCAACCGTTGAAGCGGTCGTTGGACTAGGGGAAGCCATTGCACCTGCGATAGGTTTGGTTTCAGCCAGTTTGGTTTCAGCCGATTTGGTTTCAGCCGATTTGGCTGTTTGAACCGCTTCCTGTCCTGGTTTTGAAACCGCAATGCCTAAAAAAGCGAGGGTTGCGGGGTCTGGTTCACCCTTATAAACATAGCCACGGGGCTGAGAGAAGGGGTAGCGCGGGTCACTAGGCAGGGTTTCGTGGAGAGGCAGCACGTTTACGTTGGGCTGATCGATCACTTGATCGGCGATCGCGTAACCGATGCCATCTGTGCCCAATTCTTTCACGATCGCTGCGGTGCTATCTTCTGCCACTTGGGTGGCATTGCCGCCAGTTTTAAAGGGCTTTCCTTGAAAGACTTGGTATTGGCTCAGCGCCCGTCGAGTATCGCTGTAATCAGGGCGATCGACCATGCGAATTGGACCCGGTGCGCCTCCAAGCTGTGACCAGTCTGTGATTTCACCACGATAAATCTTGGCAAATTGGTCAAAGGTAATGCTCTTTTTAAATGAATTATTGGGTCCAACAATAATAGCAACCTTCTCCCGACCAATCGGGGCTTCGATTAACCCTTGATCCCTTTCGGCTTGGGTAAGCGGACGACCCACTGCCACAATGGTTCCCTTGCCATCCAGCAGAGCTTTCAGTGCTTTATCAGTGCCAATCGCCGCCAAGTCAACGGTGGTTCCAGGAAATTTTTCTTGAAGGCGATTTTTAAGCGATTCATTCATCACCACCATGCTGCTCGATCCGTCCACTTTGAGGGTGGTGCCACTCGGAAGAGCCTTGGGCAGCTTGAAAGTTGGCGAGGCTGGAGTAGTCTGTGCTGCGACCTTTTGCGGCTCTAGCCCGATTAATGAAGCGGAAAAGAAAACGGGGGTTGCTGCAACAGCAAGTATGAATCTTAGGCGCATTTGAAGAACACCCTCCCAGTTAGCCATAGGATCGCTTCCTTTTTTACCGTAAAAATACCGACAGAGAAAATACTAAAGATAAATTGACCGTAACGCAATCATGAGCGATACAAATGCAACAATGGCTTTAGCCTTGACGGGTGATGTTTTTGCCGTAAAACTCTGATTTCAGCCGGTGAGTAAGGTCGTTTAGACTATGTGGGCGATCGCCCTTGCCATAAGACTCATGTAAATAGTTAATTTTTTCTTTATTTTATTGTTGGCTTAATATGGCTTAATGAGTGTTAATCCCGTATTAATCAAGTATTAATCAAGTTCTACAGTGATGCGTATTGAGTGAGTTCCTATCAGGTATGTTGTTTTTGCTCAATCGTTTTACGGCTTTTCTCACCCAACTCTTAATGGTTGGCGTTATTTGCATTCTTGGACTACACCTGATTGGAGTGGCTCCAGCGCGATCGCAGGCACCTGCAACGACTGATATTCAGCAAGCGATCGGGGCTGACCCCGGCGCGGTCGTGTTAGATGGCAAAACCCTTTTTCAAATTCGCAGTAATTTTGGTCCGCTGTCAGCACTGCAACGGGCAAATCTAGCAAATGAACGATTAACGGTTGTCGCAAGCAATTCAAAAATTTCGCCTGAATCTGTCCGAGCAGAAAAGGCGCAAGGTTTTACGCTGATTGTGGCAGGTCAAGACAATATTCATATTGCAACGATTACGCCAGAAGATGCCAAAGCAGAAGGGGAAACTCAGGAGACTTTGACCCAAAACTACTTGGCGGCGATTCGGTC
>JBGTAZ010000200.1:0-13377 GCA_041749615.1 Leptolyngbyaceae cyanobacterium
CTGAATCTGGGGAGGAAATTTGTAGGGGCAATCCCTTGTGGTTGCCCTCCACTTACGTCAGGGTAGGCACAAGACCTACCCCTACAGTCAAAAATCATACTTGCATTCAGCAACGCCAAGAATCCCACATTCATACTTTTAAGGATTTTCAATAAATTGCTTTGATCGCCAATCGTAATTCTCTTTAATCAACCGGGCGGGCACTCCGCCAACCATTGCGTTGGAGTCAGTCAGCTTACCCGCAACAACGCTGCCCATGGCTACCAAAACGTTGTTGCCTAGCTCACTCCCAGGGGCAAATCGAGCGGCGCTACCGATATAACAGTGTTCTCCAATGTGGATGTTGCGATCGCGGATTCCAGCGCCATGAGTCCAAAACTGCGAGTCTCGTCCCGCCACCCAGGAGCCTTTTCCCACAGTTAATTTTCCAGCAATATCAAAAAAATGGGCATCGGCAATCAATGTATTCTCTGCTAAAACCAAGCAGCGATCGTAGTGATTGTCTTTAAATTCCTCCCGAATCGTCCATTCATTACATAGAAAAAGATTATTCTTGCCAATACTTGCGCCAGTTTTGATCACTAAGGACATTGGACCCGTAAACAGGTTCGATCGCCCAATCGTTGCGCCTTCAATAGTGGCGTTTGCAATCACTAAAATGGTGCCGATTCCAATCTTGCTGTTTTTAATTGAGTACCCCAACAGCCACTTGTACATCAGGCACCGAAACCCATTCAAAGGCAGATAGCTAATCATAAAAGCCAGACCATGCCTGATTACGCGATTCATAGATTCACTCGCTCAAATTTCCCTTGATTCAAAGATGCCCTGACCGTAAAGTTCATTCGACAATCTACTCAAACCATTCCTGCTTAGCCTGCATTTCACGCACTCGTAGCAGCAACCCTAATGTGATTTGCTTGGCAATCCAGTACAGGACTGTTAGCCCAATAAACGAGATGAAAATCACGATCGCAGGGCGCTTGCTAGTCAGATCATCCAGCGTGATCAGCAGCACATTTGCCGGATCGCTGACTAAATCCCAGCTATTAAAGCGGCGAAACCGACCCATATAAACGCCCAAGGCACAGAGGGCATGAGTTGTAATTTCAGAGACATTAATATATTTTTCTAATCCAATCCGTTTTAGGTAATGCCCTTGGTTGAGGAGTGAAATGACATACATCTCAAATCCGCTCAAGATGGCAAAAAGATGCAGCGGAATAAAAATAAGAATGATGATCCAGGCGGAATAGCCCGATCGCGTTGCTCGAATCAGGTGAATGATATCCGTGAGCAGGTAGGGTGCATTGGGTAAAAAAGCGAAAAAGACCGCAAAGGCAACCCACCAAAGCAGTGTGCGAGAAGTAGAGCGGCGGCGATACAGCCAAAAACTTAAAGCAAAGGGAATGAATGCTAGAAACAGATTCCAAATAATCCAGCCGCTGTGCCAGTTAAACACCCCTAGCGCGTTTGCAAGAATTTCTCTCATAAAATTTCAATCCTATTTATCTTCCCTGTCTTAACACAGAGTTGTTTATTCCTTGTGGGAAGTCACAGTTGCGATGTGTCAATCTGAAAGAGATCGGCGGCAAGTGACATTCCCCCATCGGTCTAAATAAATTGTTGAAAGCCGTAAACATCATCGCTCATCTAATAGAGTTTAATTTGAGCAGCTTTGCTAGGGTGTTTTAGAGTGTGGGTGAGGAGCGATCGCATGTCACAAAAAATATGGCTCTTGCCGGTGTTGTTAGGGTTGGCTGCTGAAATAGAACCGGTTGCCGCAGATAGTTTCTTACCCTTGAATCCTGCTCCCGTTTCAGCGGTGCAATCGACTACCGATTGCACCGACTTTTGGATGTCAACGGTTGCAGCCGATCCGCTCTTGTGCTCCCAAGAGGACGCTGATGATTTAGGGCAAGTGCGATCGGTGGCTGAATTTCACGATGTGCAGCCCACTGATTGGGCATATCAAGCCGTGAAAGCGTTGGTGGAAAAGTATGGCGTAGTAACGGGATATGGCGATCTCACCTTTCGGGGCAATCAACCGCTGAGCCGCGATGAATTTGTTGCAACATTAAATCAAGTTTTGACCAAAATCGAGCAGTTGTTTATTGCAGGAGATTTAGGAAAAATCCGCGAAGATGTGGCGATGATCCGGCGGCTGCAAACCTCCTATGGCGCGATTTTGAAGGGCGAAGGCGATCGCGCTAACACGTTAGATCTGCTCACTGGCAAGCTAGAAAAACAGCAGTTTTCCACCACCACCCGGCTTGCTGCCCAACTAGTCACCGCACTGAGCGATGGCAGCAACGCCACAACTACCACCTTAGCCAGAGTCCGCTTCACCTTAGATACCAGCTTTTCCGGCAGTGACCTCCTGCGAACCGAGCTAGAAGTAGGCACAAACAGCGGCGATGCCATTAGTAAAAGCCAAAATCGGGGATCAAACCTGCTGGGCACGGTGGGATTTCTGGCAGACGGCGGCGGCTTAGATTATGTCGCGGTGACCAATACCGTTCAAATCAGCAAGCTTTACTACAGGTTTCGTCCTGCCAAAACCCTAACGTTGACCGTGGGCGCTCGGCTGAATCCGCGCGATTTCATTGACTACAACCGTTTTGCCAACGATTCACTCACCAATTTTTCCTCTAGCTTTTTCATGAGCAATCCGCTGATTGTCCAAAATCAAGTGGATCGTCCCGGTGGCGCGGGGGCTGCCCTTGCGTGGAAACCGGCTGAAACGTCCCCTTTCACAATTCGAGCGCTGTATGTTGCCACTGATGCGGAACAGCCCAATGCAGCAGTGAATAAAGGTGGCTTGTTTGGCGAACGACTTTCGTCGCGCTTGCGCTATCGCAATCAGGGTAGCGTTGAGGTCGAATATACCGTCAATAAAAACCTGGTGACCCGACTGCAATACACCGCCGCCACGATTAACGGCACAGCAATTCATGCGGGCGGGTTTAATTTTGAATGGGCACTCAATCGCCAGTTTGCGGTTTTTGGTCGCCTGGGTGTTGGCAGTTATAACGGATTCAATCCTCCGCTCAACCAAACGCTCAATTTGACCCCTGCAACCTGGGCAATTGGGGGCACCGCTCGGAATATTGGCATTCCTGGCTCGGTCGCAGGATTGGCGATCGGGATGCCATTCATCGAACAAGATCTGGGCAATGCTACCCAAACGAACCTCGAAGCCTATTACAGCTTCAATTTGAATGACCGCGTGAGTTTCAGTCCCGCTTTGCTAATGGTCAGCAACTCCAATAATCGCTCCGTTGGCACGACATGGCAGTGGGTATTGCGGTTGGTTTATGCCTTTTAAGTCTGTGATTTTTTGTGATGATTTTTTGTGATTTTTGACAGGTCAATCAATCAAATCTGGAAACACTTGCTGGATAGCCGGATGGATCAGGCGGTTGTTTTGAACATTTAACCCCTTCGCCAAAGCGGGATCTTGATCTAGGGCTGCTATGCCGAAGCTTGCCAGTTTTAGCACATAGGGCAGAGTGCTGTTGTTTAATGCCTGGGTCGCTGTCCAGGGGACGGCTCCGGGCATGTTGGGAACGCCACAGTGGACTACGCCAGCTTCTACATAAGTCGGATGAGAATGAGACGTGGGACGGATGGTTTCGATGCAGCCGCCCTGATCCACTGCCACGTCTACAATCACAGAGCCGGGGCGCATAGTTTGGACTAACGGACGGGAAACCAGGACGGGCGCTTTGCTTGCCAATACCAACACGGCTCCCACTAATAAATCTGCGGTGGCAACGGCGGCTTCAATTTGCGTCGTGCTGCTGTGGAGTAATTCCACTCTGGAGCCAAAGAGGGATTCTAGATAGGACAGGCGATCGACGCTGATATCTAAAATGGTGACTTGGGCACCCATGCCGATCGCAATTCGGGCTGCTTCGGTTCCCACGATGCCGCCACCCAAAATGACGACTTTACCGGGTGTTACTCCAGGAATTCCACCCAACAAAACGCCTCGTCCTTCCTGCTGTCGCTCCAAGTAATGAGCACCAAACTGTACTGCTAATCGTCCAGCGATGATGCTCATCGGAGCCAGCAAGGGCAGGCGTTTATCGGGTAGTTCCACGGTTTCATAGGCGATCGCGGTCACCCCACACTCCAATAACTGTTCTGTCAATTGGCGATCGGCTGCCAAATGCAGATAAGTGAACAGCAGTTGTCCTTTTTGCAAGTATCCATATTCCGATGGCAACGGTTCCTTTACCTTTACCACCAAAGGCTGACTCCACGCCGCTTCTGCCGTTGGAACTAAGCTGGCTCCTGCTTGCCTATAGTCTTGATCGCTAAAACCTGCCCCTGTTCCAGCATTGGTTTCAACGAATACATGATGCCCTCGCTCTGTCAGCGCTCTCGCACTACTTGGACTCAGCCCCACTCGATATTCTTGATCTTTCGTTTCCTTCGGCACGCCAATTTCCATCGAATCTCTCGCAAATGTCTATTGTTCTAGCTTAAGCTTGTGCCCTTTAAGGCGGTGATCATCTTGGCAGCCAACTGATTACCTCAAGCAAGCAACGCAAACAGAGGCGTTCTCGCTTGCCCTTGAAATCTGACCTCTGAAACCTGAAACCTACCCCAGAACCGAACCCCTGAAACCTGTAAATTAACTCTCCAAAACAGTGTATCGTTGACTGTAAAGAGTTGTGAATCCAAATGTACAGTTTTCCCGAACCTCCTTACTTTTTGTTGATCGCTGGCTTATTGGCTAGCTTTGCTTCTGGTGCTGCCTTTGATGCGGTCTTAAAGCAGTCTGTTAAAAGCTGGTCTAAAAGCCGTTCTAGCCATGACTTGACGAGATTAAGAGGACTGCAACTGCTGCTCCCGTTTCTAGGCATTGCCGCAGGAGTATGTGTGTTCTTATCTTCAGGCATGGAGATTTTTGGGTTTCCTGCCAATCTTGCCTATGCGATCGCCTTGCCCCTCACCATCCTGATTGCTTGGTTAATTTGGTTTCAGCTTGGCAAAATTCTGATCCAGCTTCAGGAAGGCGGCTCTAAAGCGTTGGATTTAGACTCGTTCGGCTAAGTTTAGCTAAGGGCTTGGTATCAGTTTTGCCCCACTGTGGCTTTTTGTAAACTTTGATCGGCTTTACTTGCCCATTGGGTGTTCCCCTGCTTAGCATACAAATCCTTCGCGTATTTAAGAACGACCTGAGCGTCCTTAAAATTGCCTTGCTTCATAAAGACTAATCCCGCCGCGTAGTAAGAGTTGGCATAATTAGAGTTTGCATCCGCTGCTCGGCGAAAGGCACTAAGAGCCTCGTTCAATTTTCCCTGCTTAAACAACATGGAGCCAATGTTGTAATGAGCTTCGGCATATTTAGGATTCACCCGCAACGCCTGCTGGAAAGCGGCTAGAGCTTCTGCCTCTTTACGTTGCTGTAGATAGACCAAGCCAAGGTGATAGGACGGTTCGGGCGCAGTGGGGCTAAGTTGCATCGCGTTTTTGAAGGAGATCACGGCGAGATCATACGCTTTCTGCTGCTCCAATGCTAATCCCAAGTTGTAGTGGGCTAACCCTAGCTTCGGATCAAGGTCAATCGCCCGTTTTAGATAATCTCTTGCCTGACCCACATTGCTTCCTTCTAGCAATGCTGCACCCAAGTTGGCATAGGCAAGGGCAAAGCGTGGATTCGCCTGAGTTGCTTGATAAAAAGCGCTGGCTGCGGGTTGCAGTTGCCCCTGTTGACGGAGCGCCAAGCCTAAGTTGTAGTGGGCTGCTGCCATGCGGGGATCGAGTTGGGCGGCTCGTCGAAATGCGGCGATCGCATCATTCAGTTTTCCTTGTTGAATGTACTGCAAACCTTGATTCACCACCGCCTCTGCTGAAGAGGCGGAAGCTCCAGGTGGTTGATTAGTAGCAGGTTTATTTTGGGCAACTTGAACTGCCTCAGACGCGGCAACCCCCGGTAAAGCTGTCTCGAACAGTCCACCTCCAATTCCTATCCAGCTAATCACCGCTATCACTGTTCCTTGCCGCAACCGCATCATTACAATTCCTCGTTGTTTGCCCAGAGCCGAACTAAAAATATGCACGCTATTGTACTAGGGGTTGCCTTAAATTCACCATCAAATCAAGCGAATTAGAATCAAGTTATTCAAATAGATGTAACGGCTTATCAGAATTCAGAAGATTCTTTCCATACAAAAAGCTCAGTGAAGGTTTCACTGAGCTTTCAAAAATAACCTGATTTCCTAATGTCTACCGAATGTATTCTTTCAAAACACTATTCCGGTTAGGATGACGCAGCTTGCGAAGCGCTTTCGCTTCAATTTGGCGAATTCGTTCACGAGTCACGTTAAAAATCTGACCGATTTCTTCTAACGTTTTCATGCGTCCATCGTCCAAGCCATAGCGCAATCTCAAAACATCGCGTTCACGAGGGCTAAGAGTATCCAACACGTTTTCCAAGTCTTCTCGCAACAAATTCTTGGCAACTTGGTCTTCTGGCGTTTCTCCATCCGACTCAATGAAATCACCAAGGCGAGAATCCTCTTCTTTGCCGATGGGGGTTTCCAGCGAAATTGGAAGCTGGGCAGACTTGGCAATAAAGCGCAATTTCTCAATGGTCATTTCCATCCGAGTGGCGATTTCTTCCTCGGTGGGCTTGCGACCCATTTCTTGAGAGAGCAACTTCGTCGTTTTTTTGATTCGAGAAATCGTTTCGTATAGGTGAACGGGAAGACGAATGGTACGAGACTGATCGGCGATCGCTCTAGTAATCGCCTGCCGAATCCACCAAGTCGCATAAGTCGAAAACTTGTACCCTTTCTCGTGGTCAAACTTTTCAGCCGCCCGAATCAACCCCAAGCTGCCTTCTTGAATCAAATCTTGAAAAGACAATCCGCGGTTCATGTATTTTTTTGCGATAGAAACCACTAATCGCAAGTTTGACTGAACCATCTTGTCTTTTGCCCTCCGCCCTAAATGAAGGCGATGGAGAAAGGCAGGGAGTGGCATGTTTACTGCATTTGCCCATTCCGCATTTTGAGGACAGCGCTCTAACTGCTGAGACAAGCTTTCACGTATCCGTTCCAAATCAAGCAAATCAGCAATCTTACGTGCCAACTCAATTTCTTCATCGGCGCGCAATAACCGAATGCGCCCAATTTCCTGCAAATACAGGCGAATCGAGTCTTCTGTATAGTGTTTTTTCTTTGCTTGCGCTCGGCGGCGACCTGGTTTAGCCTTACCTGGCTTGCCATCTTCATCTGAGGCAGCTACGCCATCATCTGAATCATCATCATCTTCATCGATGAAGACTAAATCGTTGTCGGGTAAACTATCAGAAGCGCTACCTAGCAACTCGATTTCGAGTACGTTATTGACCTGGGTCATGCCGTGTTCCTCATGCTCCTTAACTAACAAATAGAAATCGCTAATGTTGTTTAATCAACATCAGCAAAAGAATTTGTGAATGGAAAGAAAACTCCGTACTGCTAGCTAATAAAAGCTAACTAGATACACAGTATACTCCTTACTTCATAGTTCAAACTTCAAATGAACTGCCTTACCCATACTGGCAAGGTGCCTTCTCAAGATGTTTCGATCACAGGTCTTCTCACAATGCTGTCCGCCTCTTCTCGAATACAGCCATAACCCAACTAAGGCATGACCCGTAACTAGCAAAGTGGAACATGAATCGATTGTCCTGCTGAGTGCCTTACCAATCTTGCCCTCGAAATTCCTTAGTGCCATGTCTGAATTTAGATAAACCATCCACAAGCTACGACTCCAAAAAATAGGGAGTCTCTATGCCAAGTAACCCAGGACTGCAACTTAGGAATATCTCTAATGGTAGACGAGAATGGAAAAGCGAAAGCTCTCTTTGCTAAGTTAACTCAGATCTTCTGAAATAGCATCTGAAACTGTATTAATTTAGTTCGCTATTCCAAACTGGTTTGTGAGAATAATCAGAGCTTCCTAGAAATAGCCTAAACGACTCAGGCATTTAATTGAAATAGAAACAGCATCTACATCAGAAGCCTGAAACCTTCTCTCTGCATCCCTTAGAAGAATTAATTAGCAAGTTATCTAATCGGTTAACTGTTGCTTGGATTGAATATAAAACTATAAATTCAAGGGGTGATAGCGAAGGTAGGCTTACAGATAAACTGAATTTCTATAAGTAGAAACTATAAATCTGATGCCAGAAATTAAGGAAAGCAACCTAATTTATTCATGATTATTCACGATATGGCGTGTTTTTTTAAGGTAGGGGCTTAGATGGTAGCTGAAGCATTAAGGGGCTAAGGAGTAACTCTTTGACAAAATTATCTCGAAGACTTCCCCAAAGCCGACAATTTGTGCTAGAGCAGGTCACTATAAATTCTCCTTTGTGAGCAAATTTGCAACAGAGGTGATAAAGCTGCGATCGCTGCTGAGCGTCAACGGTCATTAACTGACAGAACAACTCATTCTGATGATGCATCCCGTTTTGGATGGTGTTCGCAAACCAAAATTTGAAGATGAAAATCCGCTCTTCGTCGAGAACTAGAGGTGTCACTGTAGATTTCTGAATGGGGCGATGGTTAACTCATGGCTGTAGCTTAGAAGTAGTTTCTTGCTGCCATAGCTGATTAATGGTGACAAAGTAGTAGCCTTTCTGGAGCAGAAGTGGAATCAACCGATCAACCACTGCCGCAACATCTACGCCTCCGCTATAACCATCATGCAGAACAATAATCGATCCATTTGTAACCTGTTGCAAAATGCGATCGACTACCGTAGAAACGCCAGGATTTACCCAATCTTCGGGAACAACGCTCCACATGACGGGGCGATAACGCCACTGTTCTAACAAATCTAAGGTTTTGGGTGTAAAAAATCCGTTTGGCGGACGAACATCCCTCAGGGCAGTAGATGGCAACTGGCAGGCTTGAGTAATTTCGGCTTGGGTTTGCTCTAAGGTTTGCTTCAGTTCAGCCGATGACAGCTTGGTGAAAGAGCGGTGGTCAAAACCATGTAGCCCTAACCAATGGTTGCGTTGATAAATTGAGTGAGCGATCGCAGGTGCCCGATTCACACAAACGCCTAGCAAAAAGAAGCTCGCTGGAATTCCATAGTGATCCAAAACCTTTAGTAATTGAGGCGTGTAGTCTGGATGGGGTCCATCATCAAACGTGAGTGCGATCGCCGGAACTTGCTGATCCCCAACCCAAAGACAGCTAGGAAAGAGCGGCTTAAGAAACTGATGGATAACTGGGTAGAGCGGCGCAAGTTGCATAAGTTAGGGCGGAGTTAGTGGCTAAATCATCAGGAGTCTGAATCAGACTTATGGAGCTAGGCGTGCTTTTTTCATGCGGTTAGCGGTATACCATTGAGCGATCGCGGGCACCCACGCTGCAAAATGAGGAAAAATGGTTTCGCATAATTTTTGCGCTTCAAGCTGAGCATCCGACTTCCATCGCAAATCTAGCAAGTGCATCAGCGATCGCACATTTGCCGACATAATCCAATGCTGCCGCACATCAAACGGGATCAATCCACGAGCGTGTTCTTCAGAAAACCCTTGGTGAATCCGTTCATAATACCGATGACAAGCTTTTAAGCACCACTCTATATCCTGCTGACGTAGCTCCTCAGTGTAGTCATAGTGCTTTCCTTGGCGGTCAGAATAGGCTCCCAGCGGGCGCAGATAAAACACATCTTCCATCTCGCGTTTGCCTTCCACCACGTCCAAAATTCGCTGCCCGGTATAACGAAAAGACTGTACATCAAAAGAAATTCCGACGCGGTGTGTACGGATTTGCTGCATGGTGCTGTGGGGAAACCAGCCACAATTCAAAACGATTTGGGGATGCTCTAACGGACCATAGTGTCCCCGATTGCCTGCGAGTAATTGCTTGACGATGACTTCCCCACATTTTTCTTCGTCAGGAAAGCGATCGCGTTCATCCCAAACAAACTCCTCCGCATAATCTTGATGCATGGCGGCATAAATCACCTGCTGCGGATTAGGAGTTTGAGCAATGACTTCGACAGTGAAGCGATCCATAAAATTCTTAAAAAGAGCGGTATATTTTTAGGCTTCTAGCATAGGTGTTTTGAGCTAGAAATGGGAATTGATTCTAAATTTCTTAAGCCCATTCGCTTTTTCCTGAGAATTGCTTAAAATTGTGCCACCATGCTTTCCAAATCGATTAAGCTATCACTCAATCCATTGCATTTTTTTAAAGGCTGCGCCGTGCCGAACCAAATCTCTTTTCTTCCGCTACTCGTCGCTATCGGGCTATGGGGATCTGCTCAACCCGGCTCTGCTCAAGCCTTAATTCCCCATACTTTGCGCTTAGATACCACCAAGTTGGAGCAGCAGGGACTGGGGTTAGCCGAAGAAGCGTCTAAGCTAGCACAGTTTCAGCAATATGAGCTTGCCCTACAGCGAGCGAAGTTGGCGACGCAGTTGGCTCCCAAAAACTCTGAAGTGTGGTCTTTGCTCGGTGGGCTTTATCTGCAAACGAATGCTTTAGATCAGGGCATTGCTTCGCTCAAAAAATCTCAATTGTTGAACGCAAGCGGCAAAAACTCGGCGGTTTTATTTGCCTTAGGGTCGGCTTATTTCCAAAAGGGAAATTATCTGACTGCGGTAGATTACTTGAAACAGGGACTTACGGTTAAGCCCAATGTGCCGGGTGCATTGTTTGATTTGGGGAATGCTTATTTAATGTTAAGGCAGTTTCCTGAGGCGATCGCTCAATACGATCGAGCCGTTGCCCAAGATAAGAAATTTTGGCCAGCCATCAATAATATTGGTCTAATTAAATACGAAGTAGGCGATGGGGATGCCGCGTTAAAGCACTGGCAAACAGCCGCAGATCTCGATCCAAAAGCCGCCGAACCGCGATTGGCGATCGCAGCCGCTCTTTATGCCAAGGGTAAGCGAGATCAAGGATTATCCTTAGGCGATGCCGCCATTCGGTTAGATAGTCGCTATGCGGACATCAAATTTCTGAAAGAAAATTTATGGGGCGAACGGTTACTCTCAGACACTCGCACATTGCTCGAAACGCCCCAAATTCGGGCGACTCTAGCGCAAATCCAAGAAAAAAATCCTAGAACTCAGCGTCCGTCCCTCCGATAATTCCTATTCCCTGTTCCTTCCATGCGATTGAAACCCTATCAGAGAGTGCAGGGCGCAGTCCCTTTTAAAAAGCGATCGCCCAAAAAAGCGGTTCACTCATTCAAAAAACAATTGGTTTGGTTAATCGTCCTTCTAACAATTTTGTGGATTAGCTATCGGCAGATCACGAACTATTTTGTTGAGCCACAAGCCATTTTTGTTTTAGGAGGCGCAACCGGGCGCGAAGACTTTGCCGCAGAATTTGCGCGGCAACATCCCAATTTGCCCGTGTGGATTTCGGGTGGAAGCAATCCTGAATATACCTACGGTGTTTTTTCGGATGCCGGGATTGATCTCAAACAAGTCCATATCGATCGAGAAGCGGTTGATACCGTGACTAACTTTACAACCCTTGTGGATAAACTCAAGGCAGAAGGAATTCGCAGTGTTTATTTAATTACTTCCGACTATCACATGCGGCGGGCGAAAGCCATTGGCGAAATCATTTTCGGGAGTCGAGGAATTTATATTAGACCGATCTCCGTGCGCTCGAATCAAGCGGCTGAACCTTGGCAAAAAGCGGTTCGGGATGGCGGTAGAGCGGTTCTTTGGGTCACCACTGGATACAGCGGTGCAGCCCTTAAACAACAGCTTAGCCCTCATTAAGGTCACAGTAAAAATTAGAGTTGCGTCAAGCGCAAGAGCTAGAAGTGAGCACAATAACTATCACTGGCTAATGATGTCAGGCAATTTCTTGAACCAACACATAAGGTTGCACAATCAAAGCTTGAAATCGTTTAGATTGATTTTGATTCCACAGACTTAGCTGCGAAGGAGAAGGCTTTTGGATCAGTGCCTCATCAATCCAATGCTGGATACAGGCAGCATCATCGCTGGCGATCGCAATGCCGACCTCCACCAGATCAAGCCCTAAAGCCACCCAAATTACTAAATCACGACGAGCATGAGGAGCTACCCAATCCCATTCTGCTTCGTCAAGCGTTGCAGTCAGTTGCGCTCGAAGATCACTCATGTTTTAAGCTACACCATTTCCACTTACACAATAGCCGATTTATGGCACTCAAAGACTTCTGTGCGTATGATTGCAGGTCATTCATTGTAGGCATTCAAGTGAAGTTTCATAGATTGCATCTAAAAGCAAAATATCTAGTACTTTTACGGGCTTAGCCGATGCGATTCCGATCGGTTATTGAACCTTACAAGATTTGAGTTCGGTGATTTAACGCTGGCATAGACCTTAAGATTATTGACATTCTAGACATGACAGAGTCATCAATCTTGCATCTACTAAATCTATGCGTCATCTTACTGTTGGTTTTTCTTTGCTAGCCCTACTCTTTTCAGCGGCTGAACCCTCTTTTGCCGGAGGCGATGGAGTGCCAAGTCGCCGGGTGGGTGGGGGAACCCGCTGGACTCAACCCAAGTTGAAGCAATCTCCTTCGGCTCACTCTCGGTTGAGTGCAATGGCATTTGCCTCCAGAAACAATTTACCGATCGCCTTTAAGCTAAAAGCAATTTATGGTTAACAGGTTGCTGCATTTTGGCGAGTAGCCTTAATTGATCTACCAGATAATTTTATCTTTCAGTTTCTGAAGCAACTTGGGACCCACGCCAGAAATCTGATCCACGTCAGCTAAGGAGGTAAATTGCTTTTGATCACGGGCTGCAATCATTCGTTTTGCTAAGCCTGGTCCGACTCCTGGCAATGTTTCTAGTTCTGCCTGGGAAGCACGATTGATATTGATTCGCTGGCTTGCCTGTCCAAGAGTACCGCTAGTTTGTTTTGCTTTTTTAGTAGCTACGGGCTTAACAGCTAGCGATATTCGCGGTTGAACCGATCTTACGGCAGTTGAAGATAGCAACTTTTTGGGCTGTGGTCGGGGCACAATTCGTGAAATGTGAGCGACGCTTTCTACAGGAATCCCTTTGGAAATTGCAGTCGTGACCGGGCAGTCCTTCGCTTGAGCTTCGGCTTTCTTTTTAATTGCCGGGGGAACTCCCACAATGGCATTGGTGTAAAGCCGCTCAAACTCTCGCTGATAGTGGGCTGCCACAATCGGATTAGGGATGATGAGGATGGTTTCATCATTGCCACCATTCGCTGCATTCGTCCAGTTGTGTGACCCTGTAATCACGGTTTGCTGGTCTACAATTCCAAACTTGTGATGCAGCAAATCACCGGGCGGCATCCGTGGCACTCCTACGGTTGCGATCGCGGGTTGCCACGGGCGATTATTTGTCTCATATTTGCAATCTTC
>JBGTAZ010000201.1:0-7062 GCA_041749615.1 Leptolyngbyaceae cyanobacterium
TGGTCACGTTGGAGAGCAATTCAGGGTGGAAGTCACGATGGGCGATCGCACGGTGACTGAACCATTTGAAATTTAGGATCATTGGCAATGACTAAGCGAGTGGTTTGGCGATTCGATGGCGATTTGGAACGGGGCTTTCAAGTCACCCTGGAGATTGGAGAGGATCGGACGCTTTCGTTCTCAGATGTCACAGGGACATTGCCGCCTGCACCTGAATTAGTGTCTTGCCTGACAGATTGGCAACAGCATTATCGGCAACTCTCGGCACCGACACGGATTGCGCTTCAGCAAATCACTATTCGGACGGATGCAGCCACAACCCTACAAACCTGTCGTCAAAGCGCTCAGACATTGCAACAGCATTTGAACAATTGGCTAGAATCACCTTCGTTTCAAAGTGTGGAAAAACAACTGCGCGAATCCGTAGATCCAACTGAACCCGTGCGCGTTTTGCTACGAACCACCGATCTTCGACTGCATCGCTTGCCCTGGCATAGCTGGGACTTTATTGATCGCTATCCCCAGGCAGAAGTGGCATTAAGCACCCCTCCAGCGCGAGAATTTGAGCGGAGTAGTGGAGTTGAAAACGTTAGAATTCTGGCAATTTTGGGCGATCGCCGGGGAATTGATATCGAACGAGATCGCCAACTCCTAGCCGAGTTGCCCAATGCAGAAGTGTTGTTTCTCGTAGAGCCATCTCGACAGCAGTTAAATCAACAACTGTGGGAACAAACCTGGGATATTCTCTTTTTTGCTGGACATAGCAACACTGAAGCGAGTCAAGGTCGGTTGCATATCAATCCAGATGACAGTTTAGCGATCGCTGAGTTGAAATATGGGCTGCGTCAGGCAATTTCCCGTGGACTTCAACTTGCGATTTTCAACTCCTGTGATGGGTTAGGGCTAGCCTATGAACTGGAGCAACTCCACCTGCCTCAACTGATCGTGATGCGCGAACCCGTGCCCGATCTGGTTGCTCAAGAATTTTTGAAACATTTTTTGACCGCCTTCGCCCAAGGTGAAGAGTTGTATTTCGCTGTTCGGCAAGCCCGTGAACGCCTCCAAGGATTGGAGGGAGAGTATCCCTGTGCCACCTGGCTACCGATCATCTTTCAAAATCCGGCAGTTGTACCACCCAGTTGGCAGAGCTTGCAGGGAAAGACGGAGCACACTGAGTCAAAACTCAAAACTCAAAATATCTCCTACGGAGACGCTTCGCGTTTCTTGAATGCCGAAGGCTATACAAAACTCAAAACTTTCTCACCTTCTAACTCGCTGCTACGCCTTTTTCTCACTAGCCTTGCCGCCACTGGATTGGTTTTAGGCGCACGATATTTTGGTTTACTGCAATCCTTAGAAATTGCAGCGTTTGATCAACTGGTGCAGATGCGTCCTGATGAACCTCCCGATCCGCGATTGCTGGTGGTTTTAATTACAGATGAAGATGTGGAGGCACAGCCACAGGAGCAACGACGCGGTTCGCTATCTGACTCCACGTTGGATCAATTGTTGCAGAAACTAGCAATGTATCAACCGAGAGCGATCGGGCTGGATATTTATCGAGATTATCCGGTTGGAGCAAATCATCCAGAATTGATAGACCGTCTACGCCAGAGCGATCGCCTGGTGGCAGTGTGCAAAGTGGGCGAGGTGGAGCAACAAGAAAGCGGTGTGGCTCCGCCGCCAGAACTGACCGCTGCCCAAATTGCGTTCAGTGATTTTGTCGTGGACTCAGACAAGATTATCCGTCGCCATTTGTTAGCCATGACTCCGCCCCCATCCTCTCGCTGTGCCGCAACCTATGCCTTGAGTGTGCAACTGGCATTGCGCTATCTAGACACGAAAGGAATTACGTTGCAGTATCCTGATCCAGATACCTGGCAATTGGGTAAATTACGATTTCAACCGCTTAGAGCATACAGAGGAGGTTATCAAAATCTTGACGATCGCGGACATCAACTCTTACTCAATTACCGTTCTCCGGCTCAGGGTGTTCGACAAGTCACCTTGGGACAACTCTTAAAAGGAGAAGTGAATCAGGATGCTATCAAAGACCGAATTGTGTTGATTGGCACGATCGCTGAGGGGACTCATGACTATTGGTTAACTCCGTATCATACTCAGCAGGGCGATCGCCTATCCATTCCAGGCGTACTCCTGCAAGCCCAAATGACCAGTCAACTATTGAGTGCAGCACTAGATGGACGACCTTTGCTTTGGAGTTGGGCACTGTGGACAGAGATATTGTGGGTGAGTGGATGGGCAATGCTGGGAGGAATCCTTGCCTGGACTATCTGCAAACCAACCTATTTCGGACTTGTGATGCTGGGCGCGATCGCCACTTTATTCGGTGGTTGCCTCTTGTTGCTGATGCAAACGGGTGCCTGGGTTCCCCTTGTGCCTCCAGCGGTTGCCTTTATCATTAGCGGAATTGGAATAAAAGCAATTGAAGTAAAAAGTCAAAAGTCGAAACTAAAATCTATTCGTGAATGACTCACATACGAACATGAAAATGTACCGACAACAAACAGGATTTAGACTCGCGATCGCCACTTCTATGCTCAATGTTTTGACATTGTCAGTTTGGGGCGTTTGCATCCCCTTGTCTATGGGGGTAAAACCGAGCATGGCTCAAACGGGCGCAATCGGCTTTACACTACCACCTCCACCGCCTGATCGCGATGCCCCCGGTCGCAGAGGGGGCGGAGCAGGGCGGAGCTGTGCCGTAGGCGAACAATCGGTTACAGCCCTGGTACCTGAATATAAACAAACCCTGGGTCAAGCGGATATTACAAAAGTCTGGGGCACGACGATCGCGGAACGCCCCACATTTTGGTTTGATGTGCCCTATGAAAAAGATGCGATCGCGGTACTGGAGTTCGTGTTGCAAGACACCTCCATCCCTGCTAAAGCGATTTATCGTACCTCAGTCACTCCTCCCAATGCACCGGGAATCATCAGCATTCGTTTACCCGCATCGATGCCACCCCTGGAAGTTGGCAAGTCGTACAACTGGTTCTTTAAAGTTCGCTTACAGTGTGGCTCTGGTACGGCAGTGAAACCCCAACTCACCAAGGAAGAACTATATGGATGGGTGCAGCGGCTTAGTCCGAGTGCAACTCTGACCAGCCAACTCAAACAAGCCAAGCCGCAACAACGAGCCACCATTTATGCCCAAAATGGCATCTGGTTTGATGCCGTCACAGCTTTAGCAGAACAACGGCTTGCTACATCTCAAGATCCCCGTTTGACCCAAGATTGGAAGGCGTTACTGCAAACTGTTGGTTTAGAAAAATTGGCGACAAAACCACTCATTCAGTGCTGTCAGCCTAAACCTTAATTCCCTTGAGTTGTCCGACAGGTGAGAGCTTCAGTCCAAAAGTTAGCACGATCGCCAGTCAGTTTACTGGCAACCAGTTCCACACCTCCATCTGCTCCGACAATTACACCCTGCGCTTCAACGATCGGGGCAGGGTGTTTGAATTGAGTTATCTCCCCCTCTCCCCTACTCCCCATCTCCCTTGCCTCCTCCGGCAACACCACCCACTTCGTCACCACGGCTCGACTTTCCAATGGCTCATCGGGGCTAAGCGGAATGCCACCCCGCCCTGTAGCAACAAAGGAACTGGCAGTGGCTTTGCTGCCCGGTTTGCAGTCCTGGGAAATTTGCTGAGAGGGATCGGTCAGGGCGACGGGTAGCGCCACCAATCCCCGACTGGGATCGACGTTAAGCAGATTGAGGGTGACGATGCCGCTGATGCCAAACTGAGAACTGGCGGTGATGTCGCTAAAGGGGGTGAGTTTGGGTTGAAACTTCAAACCAAAAATGCCTTGAGCGGTAATGTTAACTCTGCCACCGCTGCCCGTAAAGGCGTTTGCCGTAATGTCGCTATTTTCGCCCAACACGCCAATGATGAAGGGTGCGCGAATGGTAATGTTACCTCCATCGCCTCCTGCTTGAGCGGTGCCAGCCGTAGCAGAAATCAGGCTATTGCGCCTTAGCAGAAGCAGATCCTTCACATCTAGGGTAATGTTGCCACCTTGAGCACTGGCGGTTTCAGCCGTGATCGAACCGCGATCGCGCAACTCCAACCTGCCAGCCTGAATACTAATGTTTCCGCCTGTGCCGCTGCCCTGGCTACCAACTGCAATTCTGGACTGATCTTGAATCGTTACGGTTTTAGGATTAGCAACGAAGATACTGCCGCCATTACCTGTGGAACCTGGATCAGTATTGGCAAATAAGCCTGTGTTGGTGCCAGAAAGGAAAATGCGATCGCGCACCGAGAGAATAATACTGCCTGCATCTTGCTTGCCCGCTGTGAGAGTGCTCAGTTGCGCTCCATTGGTTGCTTCTAGACTATCTGCTGTAACCCTGATAATACCGCTGGCACCTTGACCATAGGTGGCGGCGGAAACCAGTCCTCTTTCCTGAATCGAGAGTTGGCTGGTATTGATGGTTAAATCGCCAGCATTACCTGCACTATCACTTTGCGTAAATAAACCACTGGAAAACCGATTATCCACGGTCGTCCCTGTAATGAGAACCGTATCAGAGGCATTGACTGTCAGATTTCCTCCGTTGCCTAGACTGCCTGCGATCGTGCCAGAAGCAATTCGTCCGCCATTCTGAAGCACAAGTGTACGAGTATTGACGATTAAATCTTGAGCATTTCCAGAACCTTCAGTTTGAGAAAATAAACCTGTTGGACTATCAACACGAATCCCATTATCTATTTGGATTGATTGGGTCGCATTGACAGTGAGTTTTCCACCCGATCCTCGCCCAATGCTGCTAGACAAAACTTGTGCACCATCCTGGACAAACAATTCACTGCTATTAATTGTGAGATCTCCGGCGTCTCCTCTGCCCAAAGTGCCACTGGAAATTGAGCCGCCTTGTTGCACCCAAAGTTGATCGGCTTGGATGTCAATCTGCCCACCTTTACCAACACTGAACGCCGTGGAGCCAATAGAGGCATCGTTTTGAACTACTAATGAAGGCGTAGTAATGCGAATATTTCCGGCATTGCCTGGAGTGAACACGATGTTGGCGGTGCTGGTCAGTCCAGAATCCGTTCGTAGTCCGCTGGGAAACTCCAGACTGGCTGATGAGTTTGCACTAAATTTGCCACTGATGAGAATCGATTCAGACGCGATGACTGTTAGATTGCCACTATTCCCTTGTCCAATCGTGGTAGCTGAAAGTTGCCCTCCATTTAAGAGGAGCAAGCGCGGGGTCGAGATCGCAATATTCCCACCGTTGCCAGTGGCTTGAAAGCGAGCCTGTGCAGCAAAGATTCCACTCAGACCACTGACCTCTACGCGATCGCTGGCTGCGATCTCAATTTCTCCTCCGTTACCTGCACCAAATGTGGATGCTCCAATCTGTCCACCGTCTTGTACCAGAAGTTGCCCCGTTGTAATGCTGATTTTGCCTGCTTTGCCTGTGGCTTGGCTGTTCGCTTGGGCGAACAAATCGCTCCCCAATCTGCCTTCATCAATCGAGCCACTGACGCGGACGAAGTCTGAGGCATTTACTATAATATTCCCCCCATTTCCAGATCCCTGAGTCGTTGTGGAAACTCTACCTACGTCTAAAATTTGCAAATTAGGTGCTGTGATTACGATATTTCCACCTTGTCCAGTTCCTTCGGTTTGTACAAACAGCCCACTGAATTGAACATCTGGTTGCCCGTTGGTAATGACGCGCAGAAATCCAGTGACCTGCACGGATTCTGAAGCATTGATCACTAAATCGCCGCCAGTCAGGGAACCCAAGGTTTGCGCCAAGATTTGTGAGCCGCCGGAAGCAGTAACGCGCTTACCCCAGAGCTGGATATCACCGCCGCGATCACCGCTGGTCAGTAGTAAGGACTGATTGGTCAGTGAAATATCGGATCGAGATGCGGTTGTTGGATTGGTTAACGTTACAAGATTGCCGTTGTTGCTAATTCCGATGCCGCCTGTTCCAGCGAGTCCGGCTAGTTCTATGCGTCTGGCTGGAGCTTCAATCTGGGTATCATCTAGCAAAATTTCGCCACCTACGAGGGCAAAGTTACTGAAACTGTCTGTTTGTCCTGCCGAAAAAAATGTTCCCTGCATCCGAATTTCTCCGGGTGCCTGCCCCATCTGCAAGCCAATCGGGACGCTGACAGTCAACAGTGGAGCTGGGTCATTGGTGCGGAATTCGGTGCCATCCGCAAACTGCATTCGATTGGCTGTGGTGGCGAGGAATGAGCCGCCAATCAATAAGCTGGCATTGGGACCGAAGATGATGCCATTGGGGTTGAGCAAGAAAAAGTTGGTGGGGTTAATAGCAGTGACGTTAGCGTTGACCGTGGCGATCGTGCCATTGATGTTGGAGATAAAGGGTTGCCCTACTCCCGTCACGCGCACAATCACATTCTGAATGGCAGGAGTGGTAACGAAGCCTGCAAAGTCACCGTTAGGTAAGGAAAACTGGCGAAGACTGTGAAATAGATTGCTGCCTCTGAGTGCGCCATTCGTGATGATGCAGTTTCCCGTACAGGGAGCGATCGTAGATCCATTCACCTGCGTTCCCAAGGTGCCATCTCCGGCAACTTGAGCGGAGGTCGAGATCGGGTAGAACGCCAGCAGAGTAACAGCGACCATGCTTACCCAACCAAAGCGATCGCGCTGCCATCGGTGTGTTTGAGCCATACTGTCTTTTGAGGTTAAGTTAAAAATACAGTAGATTGGGCGCGATCGGTCAAGAAAATCGCGGCTACAGCCAAAAGGAACTGAGCCGCGATCGCAATCGCTTTGAGCTACGTAAGGGTTACAAGCGCGTTTTCATTTGGCTAACCAGTTTAACGACAGCATGATCAGCCGCCTGACCTGACTGACTGACACATTTTCTCGCATGTGGGCATTAAGCAGTGCTGAGCCTTTGTTCTAGGGGAATAGCACAATCGACCGTAGTGCCTCTAAAGTAGAGGGGTCGGCGCTTGACGAGTAGGGATTTTGAGGGGATGCAAGGATCTAGATCTAGAGCCGAGTGGAGAGCAACGGTCGTTGGAATTGTCCAGCCTTGCACTA
>JBGTAZ010000202.1:0-10063 GCA_041749615.1 Leptolyngbyaceae cyanobacterium
TCAGGTGTGGTGGCAGAAGCAGGAGAACTGGGGACAAGCGGTGGTAGAGCAATTGTTGCCTGATCCCTATGATTTGGCATTGCTACGAGTGACGCTTCCTACCGATGCCAAATCACCCTGCGTATATCTAGATGAGGCGATTCAATCGCGCGATCCGCTGTATCTGTTTGGTTATCCCGATCAAGATTTTCCTAATGGCTGTCCGGTAACGTTTAGCTGTGAAGGGTTAACTGGGGATGAGCCAGCGTTAATCAAATTTGCGTTGGGGCAGGTGCGACCGGGGATGAGTGGATCGCCACTGCTGAATCAGCAAACTGGAAAAGTCTGCGGGGTGGTCAAGTTTACGCGCGATCGCTCTTCCGATCTGGGCGGTGGGGCGATTCAAACCTGTGTGATCCTGGAGCAGTTTCCCAAACTGCAAGATCTTCAGCAGAAATTTCATCAGCGGGATAGTCGCTGGAGTAGTCTGATTGCAAAGCCTTCTGATACAGCACATGCTCCTCAGTCCGATGATTTGCCTTCGGCGATGGTTCAGACTAACCTTGATGGTACAAACTACCAAACTCAAACTGGAGCAAACAGCAAAAATTTTATCGGAGGAGATCATCATCACTATGCTGACTCATCAGAAGTAAAGCGGACGGCAAAGAAAATTCTCATGCTGTCGGCTAACCCTGAAAACACTGACACATCACGTAGAAGAGCAGAAATCAAGAAAGTCAAAGAAGCTCTACGACGGGCTAAGTTTAGCGCTCAATTTGAGTTGCATGAAGGACAAGATGTTACAGCGGCTGATCTTTCTCAAGAAATACAGACAATTGAGCCTTATGTTGTTGACATTGCTGGCTGTGAAAATGGAATTGAAAGATTGGTTTTGGAGGAGAACTCTGACGAAAATCCATCTGAAAATTTAGAGAAGATAATAGCTTCTTCCTTCAAGCTTCATACTAAGACCATAGAATGCATCATTCTGAATAATTGTTATATAGAGAAGCAAGCAAGAGAGATTGTTCAATATATTCAATTTGTGATTGGTATAAGTCAGGATCTTAAAGATGATCAAACCTTATCTTTTCTCAACGAATTCTACTTTCATTTAGGCTCAGGACGAACAGTCAGAGATTCATACGAAGCAGGGCGTATTTGCCTTCAGAGAAAAAGGCTTGATGATGCTCAGATGCCCATACTTCTAAACAAAGATGATGAGATAAAGCGTAGATTGTTGGAAACAAGATTAAACTCTCATACCGAAGAACTGGAGAAGAGACAAGACGATGTAGAGCTTTGGATGGAAAAAGCTAATTTGCTTAAAGAGTTAGGTAGTGCTGAAGAAGTCAATGAAGCCTATGAAAAAGCATCTTCACTTGATTCTGATAACTATAAAATTAGAACTGAGCAAGGGGATGCATTAGAACAATTAGGGGAATATGAGAAAGCAGTTGCTGCTTATCACGAAGCACTTGTTTTGGAGGATAAAGATTACAAAGTCTGGTGGAAGAAAGGGCAAGCTCTTGTTGAAGTCGAGAAATATGATGAAGCGATTGAGTCTTACAGGATGGCACTGGAACTGAAGCCGCTTTCTCCAGACAGCTACATAATTTGTAGAGAATACGCTGATCTTTCAGCAAAGCTAGGACAGCATCAGAAAGGTATATTCTTATACAAAAAATCTTTAGGTTTTGAACCGAACTACCGAGTATCGAGCTACGAAAAAAAGCAGCTATACAAAAAAATGTATTCTAGAAAAGGCTAACCTCCAAGCGCTGAGTTATAGTACATGAGGCTAATGCATCTGAGGCTAATGCATCTGTAGAGTAAGTATCGATTTCCATTGACTAAATGCGATGGTGTATTGCAAAGCTACCTTTATGCCCAGGTTTACTTATAGGTTTACATACTCTTACACAGATTTCGATCGCTGTAACAGTGCAGAAAACGTGGATATGTCTACAGATGCCTTTCTTAAAAAGCACTCAACCTTACTTCTGAGAAATTGTGACGAGTTGAAGCAGGAATTTCTTGTGCTCAAAACACCAAGAGATGTAGCTAGTTTGTTAGAAGTTTCATACGATCGACTCGTATATCATCTTTACCAAATCACTGAGAATGACAAATATGTAGAATTTTCAATTTCTAAAAAATCTGGTCATCCTCGGATAATCTCTGCTCCCTCTACAGCGCTGAAATTAATCCAAAGGAAGCTCAGTCAGGTTCTTTATAGTGTTTATGAACCAAAAGCCTCCATTCACGGTTTTCTGCCTGCTCGAAGTATTGTCACCAACGCAAAGCAGCATTTGCGTAAGAGATTTGTACTGAATATTGATTTAAAAGACTTTTTTCCCACTATCCATTTTGGTCGAGTAAGAGGGATATTTATTGCGCCCCCCTACAATCTGCCAAAAGAAGTCGCAACTGTTCTTGCACAAATTTGTTGCTACTCTGGAAAGCTTCCGCAGGGTGCTCCTACATCTCCTGTCGTTTCCAATATGATCTGTGCTCGGATGGATAGTCAGCTTCGACTATTGGCAAAAGAGTTCAAATGCACCTACACACGGTATGCAGACGACATTACCTTTTCGACAACGTTGCCTAACTTTCCGCCAGAAATAGCAGATTCAATTATTGAAGAGGATAAGTTGAAGACCATAGTAGGTGAGAGACTACTGTTGGTAATTCAAAATAATGACTTTGAAATTAATCAAAATAAAGTTAGATTGCAACACAAAAGTCGGCATCAAGAAGTAACAGGGCTAACTGTCAACCAGTTTCCTAACGTAAAGCGTGACTATGTAAGAAAAATCAGTTCAATGCTCCATGCTTGGGAAAAATTTGGATTAGATTCTGTCCAGCAAAGATTCAAGGAGAAATTTTTTGGAGAGCTGGAAATACACGAAGAAGTTCCTCCGTTCCAAGAAGTGCTTCGAGGGAAAATTAATTTTCTTGGAATGGTCAGAGGAAAGGATGACGAAATCTATCGTAAGTACCTCAATTGGTATCGTCGGCTCTCAATTCGAGATACTTCTGATCAACTGTCCCAGCAGAATAGTTAGAATTTTGGATTTGAGATTTTGGGATTTGGCTATCAAATGCAGCGCACTGGATCACGGGCGGCGATCGCGTCTCTCTGGGCAGTCAAGGATGACGGCACATCTGTCTTGATGAGTGAGTTTTATGCGGCGCTGCAAAAGGGCAGTTCCAAGGCAGAGGCGCTGCGGCAGGCGCAAATCGAATTGATCAATGGCGGCTATCGGCATCCTCTCTATTGGGCACCGTTTATCTTGATCGGCAATGGATTGTAATGGCAACGGCTGACCCCTCGCCATTTGTCATTCCCCCGATTGCTCGACATAGACCGATCCCTGCTCTTGCCCATTCAGGGGAATGCTTTTGAAGCGGAGAGTGCCTGTAATGGTGAGTTCTTGCCCTGGCTCAGGAGGTTGTTTTTGGGTAAGTATCCAAATTTTGCCAGTCGAATCCTGAAGTTCATAAACAGTACCCTCTAGAATCGGCACGCGATCGCCCACCACGCCCTTCACAGTCACCACCGAATTTCGGTCACCCGTTTTTTGCACCGCTTGAATTGAAGTGTTTTTTGGAGGAACAATTTCACCCGTGCTACTCCCTCCGCCACTCTCAGAAGCAGCTTGCCCTCCACAACTGACCAAGGTCATTAGAAGTCCCAGCACGATCCATCGCTGACCGGGCAAAATTGCTGGTTGCCTCGCAGATTGCCGACTACTACGAGCCAGCCCATTAAAATTTGGAAGAGTCATCACAGAACTCGCTGAATCTGAGACACTGATCAACAGCTTACTGTGTTAATACAGTCTAGTGTCACAGTTTGTCTTTATACTCACCTCGCTGTTTATCCTGCATGTCTTCTGCGATCGCCCAACTTTTGGATGGCAAAGCACTCTCTCAACGCATCCAAACCAGCCTTATCCATCAGATTCAACAATTGGCACCCCAAAAAGGTCGCCCCCCCGGTTTGGCGGTACTCATGGTGGGCGACAATCCCGCTAGCGCCGCCTATGTTCGCAATAAGGAACGCGCCTGCACCAACGTGGGCATCGCCTCTTTTGGCAAACACTTCCCCACGGAAACCACTCAAGCCGAGCTAGAGCAAATGATTCAGGCGCTGAATCAGGACGATCGCGTCGATGGTATTTTGGTGCAGTTGCCTCTGCCAACTCATCTGGATGCCGTTGCTCTGCTTAACCAAATTCACCCTGATAAAGATGCGGATGGTTTGCACCCCGTGAATATGGGACGACTGCTGCGAGGCGAACCAGGCTTGCGGAGTTGCACCCCTGCTGGAGTCATGTGGATGCTGCAAGACTATGGCATCGATCCGAAAGGTAAACACGCGGTGGTGGTGGGGCGTAGCATTTTGGTGGGCAAGCCCCAAGCGTTGATGCTGTTGGAAGCAAATGCCACAGTCACTATTGCCCACTCGCAAACACCTGATCTGGCAGCCATTGCCCGCCTCGCTGATATTTTAATTCCAGCGGTCGGTCGCCCTGGGCTAATTACGGCGGATATGGTCAAACCTGGAGCAGCGGTGATTGATGTGGGTATGAACCGTGTGACTGAACCCGATGGAAAATCCCGACTAGTGGGGGATGTGGACTTTGAAAGCGTGCAGGCGATCGCGGGCTATCTCACCCCGGTTCCCGGTGGCGTGGGACCGATGACCGTTGCCATGCTGCTCAAAAACACCGTAGAAAGCTATGGAAAACGACTCTAATCTCTATTGTTGAATGTTCCACGAGTGCATAAAGCTCCGTAGAATGATTAGAAATAGCTTTGTTTGCGGAACTCCATGAGTCAATATCCCTTTCTTTGCAAATATTGATTCCATAGGGTTCCGATAGTGTCAATGCACACGTATTCTTGTGTAGTTAAGAGAAACTGGGAGGGATATGAAATGGTAATGACAGACGATGTACGAGCTTCCCAGCGGAGATCTCACTTCGACCTGCCCGCTTATCTTGCAGAGCGACAAGCCCAAGTTGAAATCGCGTTGGATCGCTCTCTCCCAGTAGTTTATCCTGAAAAGATTTATGAAGCCATGCGCTATTCCCTCATGGCAGGAGGAAAGCGGCTGCGTCCCATTCTTTGCCTTGCGACCTGTGAATTAACGGGAGGTTCGGTCGAAATCGCGATGCCGACTGCCTGTGCGCTGGAAATGATTCACACAATGTCGCTGATTCATGATGATTTGCCTGCCATGGATAATGATGATTATCGGCGCGGCAAACTCACTAACCACAAGGTTTTTGGCGATGATGTGGCAATTTTGGCGGGAGATGGCTTGCTAGCCTATGCGTTTGAACATGTCGCCCTAGAAACGAAGGCTGTCGCCACTGAAAATCTGCTGAAAGTGGTTGCCATGCTGGGTCGGGCAGTGGGTGCAGCGGGTTTGGTGGGCGGTCAAGTGGTAGATTTGGACTGTGAAGGAAAGTCGGACGTTTCGCTGGAAACCTTGAATTTTATTCATAATCACAAGACTTCAGCCCTGCTTGAGGCATCCGTGCTTTCTGGCGCAGTTTTGGCAGGTGCGCCAGAAGAGGATTTGCAGCGCCTGTCTCGCTATGCCAAAAACATTGGGTTAGCCTTCCAAATTGTGGATGACATTTTGGACATCACGGCAACTCAAGAAGAGCTTGGCAAGACGGCTGGTAAGGATTTAAAAGCGAAGAAGGCAACCTATCCAAGCATCTGGGGACTAGAAGAATCTCGCGCTCAGGCGAAAAAGCTAGTGGAAGGGGCAAAAGCGGAACTCGCAATCTTTGAAGAAAAGGCTGCACCCTTGATTGCGTTGGCAGAGTTCATTGTGGCTCGCACCCATTAGGCATTTAGTCTTTAATGATGATTGATGATGATCTTAGAAGTTGACTTTGTTCTATTGAACTCTGATTGACTGACCACTCAAACGCCCTTTTCACCCACTGAAACTCATGCAGGATTTTAGCGACATTCTTCACAACCAGGTATTAGTGGTTGCGATCGCGGCGTGCTTGATCGCCCAAGTGCTGAAAATTCCGGTTGAATTGGGGACTCATGGCAAGCTAAATCTACGCGCTTTTGTGGAAACGGGGGGAATGCCCAGCGCCCACTCTGCCTTTGTCACCGCCTTAGCAACGGGTGTAGGACAAACTTTAGGATGGGCTAGCCCTGAATTTGCGATCGCTGTCGTTTTTGCCATCATCGTCATGTACGATGCTGCCGGAGTCAGGCAGGCGGCGGGTAAACAGGCGCGGGTGCTGAACCAAATTATTGATGAATTCTTTCAAGGAGAGCATCAATTTACAGAAACCCGCTTGAAAGAACTATTGGGGCACACCCCCTTTCAGGTCATTGTCGGGGCTATCCTTGGAGTTGCCATTTCCTGGATCGCGGAAATTGCCTACTAAGTATCTCCTATTTTCTGGAGTAGGTTTTCTAGGAATAAACCGATCAGCAATTCTAGTGAGAATCGAGCGTTTAGTCTGCTGCTTGAGATAACAATTGCACTTGCGCGATCGCTAAACCTGTCAAACGAGCGACCACGGCAATTTCCATCCCCTCCCTCAGTAAATTCATCGCAACCTGTTGAAGTGCCTCCTGGCTACCTTCTGCCTTACCTTCTGCTTTGCCTTCTGCTTTGATGACTTGATAGGTGACTGATTCTTGCATAACGTCCCTCCGCAAGATTTGCTGAATCGCTTCTGCTTCTAATATTAGCCCAGCCAGAATAAACGTGGATGCTGCCACATTGCTCTGGGTGCGAGGGTCAGCAATCTGGCTAATCGCCTCAGCCACTTGTTGTAGGGTGCTAAGGCGTTCATTGGTCTGACTTAAGACTGCAAAAGGCAACAACCCCGGTGCTTCCAAAAAGGGACGAGTGGGCTGTTCCCATAATCGGATCACCTCAAATGCATGGCGGGTTTCTTCTAGAGTGAAGGTTGTTTGCTGGACTAAATTGGATGTGGTGGGTTGCAAGTAAACCACCACTTGACGCATCCGCTTATGGCGAAAGCGCCGATAGACTCGCAGTCGATAGTCAATCATGCGAAAGGGAATGTCAGACTTAGGTTGCGTTTGGAATTCTAGGTGCAGAACCACATCCTCTGATTGCAACAGAATGAGCGCATCGGCTCTAATCGGCTCCAAAGAAAGTTCTGAGGGGCTGAGTTCGGTGAGAGCAATGGGTTCTCCCAGTAGCCAGGTGGCAAAGTCAGTGGGGAAAGTTTCTGCTAGGAATTTGCAGATATTGTCGAACATGGGGAGATTTTACTAGGTGGCTCTGGCAGATGGGGCTTTTTAGAGGGTGTTGTTACTATGCGTTGCTTCTTGGATTTCTAGGAAACTGATTGAGTAAATATTGCGTGATTTCGGTCGGTTGCTCGGCTTGCATGATGGCGCGGACAACGGCAACGCGATCGCTTCCAGCCGCCAACACTTCACTTAAGTTATTTGCATCAATTCCCCCGATCGCAAACCATGGAATAGTGGCATGGTCTGCGGCATAGCGCACATAGTCTAAACCCACGGCGGCTCTTCCTGCTTTGGTCGGTGTTTCATAGACTGGACCGACCCCAATATAATCGGCTCCTTCTTGAATCGCCCGGTGCATTTCGTCAGGGTTTTTGGTGGAGCGTCCGATCAAACGCTGAGCGCCAAGCAATTGACGGGCGATCTTAAAAGGTATATCTTGCTGTCCCAGGTGTACGCCATCGGCATCAACGGCTATTGCCAAATCTGCTCGGTCATTGACAATAAACAGCGCTTCGTAGTGATGGCACAATTGGCACAATTTATCAGCAGTTTCTAACCGGATCTGATCATCTGCGTCTTTGTCGCGATATTGCACTAAGGTTAATCCACCTTGCAGCGCGGATTCTACTTGCTCATACAGCTTTTCAGAGGGAGAGGTGACTAAGTAAAGGCGAGATCGCTGGAGTTTGTGGCGCAGGCTAAAACTCGTTAGCTTACTCTCCAAGGTATAAACACGATACCTCATGTGCTTACAGGCGGCTGCCATCGCCGATTGATGCACTTTACCGTATTCTTCCAGCACTCTTAGCGCTTCTTCAACTCGGCAAATATTCGCCTGTAGCACTTGCTGCACATCCGCACGGGTTTCTTCCCCAGGATGGGTCAGGGCAGTTCCCGGATCACCCGGCGTATCTCGTGCTGCCCGGAGTTCGGCTGTATGCCAAGTGGCGAGTTCTTGGCGGAGCGCTTTGCATTCTTGAGTTAGTTCGGCATTTTCTAATCCAAAGCGGCACCACTCTTCGACAACCCGCAACCCTTCGCGGGCGCGATCGAGATTGGCATCCAAAATGCGTAACAGTGCAAGCTGAACAAATTGATTCTGAGTGTATGGGTTGCTCATTAATTCCTATCTCCCTGTATCAGATCAGTGGTAACTCTACTATCAATTAATTCGGTTCACTTGCTTGCTTGATTAGTTTTTAGCGCTGTATCTTTTGGGAATTTGGCGAATTTTTATGCAGCAAAATTGAGTAGATCGAGTACATTGAACTCGACATTATCGGTTTCTTAAATGCGGTTTCGATCCGTTTAAGTGAATCGTTAGATCCATTAGAATCCGAGACTCAGGAGAATACTTTGAGCTTAAGCACCACACCCCTTTCTCTAAGCTGTTTCTCCCAAGCGCGGATTCTCTGGGTTGTAGTTCAGATATTAAGCGCTAGTTTGGGCGCGGTCGCGATCGCGCAACCAGGAAGTGCTACTGCGATCGACTTTTTGAAGACAAATAATCCGAGTACCCCCAGATTGACTCGACGCTCAATTCTGCTTGCCCAGTCTGCGGTACAACCCTCCACCAACATCCTGTATGTTGACCCTATTAATGGGAAAGATGCTGAAAATGGCAGCGATCGCGCACCCTTTAAAACAATTACTCATGCGCTAACAGTTGCCCAGTCAGGCACAACTATTCTCCTTACCCCAGGAACTTATAGCAGCGAAACGGGAGAAATTTTTCCACTTGTGCTTAAAGCCGGAGTGATGCTTCAAGGTGATCCGGCAACTAGAGGACAAGCGATTGTAATCCGGGGCGGTGGCGCTTCAACCAGTAAAACCTTAGCGCAATCGCTAACGATAGAAATTACCTCTCAGGCGACCTTGAATGGTGTGACAGTGACCAATCCACAAGGCTATGGTGTGGGGATCGGCTCCAGCAGCCCTTTGATCACTAATAACACATTCACCGAAAATAGCTATGGACTGGTGATTCTGGACGATAGTAGCGCCCGCATTCAAAATAACTATTTTTACCAGAATCGTACAGCAGGGATTGGGGTCGCAGGAATTGCCCAGCCGACCATTCAAGATAATATTTTTGAACAAACTGGCTCAGCGGTGATAGTGGTCGATCGCGCGGCTCCCGTGATTGCGAATAACCGGATGACGCAAAATCAGAATGGCATGGTTTTTCAAGGATCTGCCCAGCCAACAGTCCGCAACAATTCGGTTGAAGGCAATCGCCAATATGGATTGTTTGCCAAAGACACTGCGCGTCCTGATTTGGGAACGGCTGCCAACCCAGGGGGGAATTTCTTTCGGAGTAACGAAGTATCCGATGTTAATGTTTCCGCAACGAATCAAGTGATTTCCGCAGTTGGCAACGAGTGGCTAAACGCAGTTGGAAACTTAAACATAACCCTGCCCGTGCCAGAGGCTTCTAACTCTGCTACCGCATTTCCAACACCCTCAGCACTCTCGTCTAACCCAGCCGCAGAGCCGCCCCGCCCGATACAAATTGTTCAAATTGCCATGCCTTCTACACAATCTGATCAGTCCAGCGTGCAATCGGCTCGTTCCATTGAGGTCACCACAACATTACCGCCTGCTCTTCAACCTTTGAGCGTTACCCCAGTGATTGTTGAGTCCTCACGGTTAACACCGCCTCAAGTTATGCCGTTGGCGGTCGATCCGCCCAGACAACCCCTTCCGAAAGACCAGAAGGTATCAGCGATCGCGCCTATTCCTTTATCAGTTGTGCCCCAAAAGGTCGCGACAGTGCCTCCCTTAGAGACTTTCCCTCTGCCGC
>JBGTAZ010000203.1:0-6439 GCA_041749615.1 Leptolyngbyaceae cyanobacterium
TCCTGCACCCACTTCTAAAATTCGCTTACCCGCAATCTCTAACTTAAGAGATGCTAAATGTTCCATGCGTGCAGCATTAATTCTCAGCGGATTAGTCGTTAGAAAAACTTCAAAACTATCAACATCAATTGACATATTTCGATCTTTAACCTAGATGAGGGCGAATCAGCAGTGGAACATAATATTAAGGTTGACAATGACATAAGATTACTCTAAATTCCATTCAATAATAGGATGCACTATTTCTTGACCAAACCACTCACTATAGTCATTCTCTGTCAACTCCACATCGAATCTCAACAGCTTTTCTAGTGAAGAGTAGTGGTGTCCAAATTCTTGCTCGTAAATACCAACGCCAGAAATATAGTATTGACCGGGCACGAGTAGAGGAGCCGGAACTTTAGCATAAATGCAGTGATCACCCAGTTCGCAAATCTTTCCTGTGAGTGGAAGCCAATTATGAGAGACAGGCTCTAGGATTATTCGGTCTTGATGATCCGTTATATAAAACCCAATTTGCAATTTTTCGATTGGGATAGTAATGGTATATTCAATGCCCACATAAAAGGGAGAACGGAACGGTACTCTACTGGTATGCTGCTTAGCATGATTCGTTAAAGTTACACGAGAAACGGACACTCCTGCGCCGGTTTCTGATGTGGGTAAGATGATCTCACCGCTACACGAGAAGGTTTCAGGAGGCTCTTGAGAAATCACTTCTTCAATGTTGTCAAAACCAATACTGTCTTCAATTTGAGTGGAGCTAATTTCGGAAGTAAGTGGTTCAGCCAAGTTGACACTTTCAAGGTAGTCTTGCACGACTTCTTCTGCATTTCCAACGCTTTTAATTCTGCCATGTTCTAGCCAAATGACTCGTTCACAGGATTTTTGCAAAAAATTGAGGTCGTGGGAAACAAGGAGGATGGTGGCGTGGTCTTGCCAAAATTTTTCAATCCGCTTTTTAGATTTGTTCTTGAAGCTTTCATCGCCCACGGAAAGGACTTCATCGAGGATTAGGATATCGGGTTGGATGTCGGTCGCGATCGCAAACCCTAACCGAGCCACCATGCCCGATGATAATGCCTTGACTGGAACTGCGACGTAATCTTCTAGCTCTGCAAACTCTACTATTTCGGGAATTCTGCGGCGCATCTCCTGTTCGCCAAACCCCAGCATCACTCCATACAAAATGATGTTTTCCACAACTGACATATCGCTATCAAATCCAGCGCCTAGCTCAATTAAGGGGGCAATATTTCCCTTTACCCGCACCTTTCCACTGGTCGGCTCCAAAATATTGCAAATGACTTTGAGCAGGGTAGATTTGCCAGATCCATTAGAGCCGATAATTCCAACCTTTTCGCCTGCTTCGATGACCAATGAAATATTGTCTAATACACAGCGTCTAGAAGGTTTGCGATACTTCCCTTCTAAAAAAGACAACAGCGTTTTCTTCAGGTCATAAGAAAATTCTTCCTGAGTTCGCCGGATGAGGGACACATTGTCTAAGCGAATGGCTTCCATTTAAAGTAAATCCATGAACTGCGATCGCCACCACCGAAAACAACCCCACCCCAACCCCAGCATAATCACTCCGCTCAAAAGCGACCCCATTAGTAAATGGAAATCAGGCAGTTGACCCAACACCGCAATGTGGCGAATGCTTGCAATAATTGGGAAAAGCGGATTGAGCGCTAAAAAAGGCTTGAGATTTTCTGGAACAATGCCTTCAGGGTAAAAAATAGGGCTACTTAACCATAGAACAAAGACCACTAACTCATAAAAATAGGGGAGATCCCGGAAAAAAACATATAGCGCACTCGTGAGAAACCCAATGCCCGTACAGACTAGAATCAGAGAAAAAATAGGAACCAGCAGCAGCAGCATTAACAGCGGATTGCCAGAAGTGATCAGTGTGACCAGCATCAATAAGGGGAGCGAACTGATGGCAAACTGAACGACATTGGCGGTTAGAATCGACACTGGAAATATACTCGCTGGCAATTGCACTTTATTCAGCAACGCTCCATTCGCGACAACACTGGTCAGCGCTTGAGTGGTGGAAGCAGAAAAAAAGTTGATGACAATTAACCCCGTAAAGGCAGCAAGAATATACTTTGGGAGAGAGTTATCGTAATAAGCCGCAAACGCTTTGCCAAAAATCGCGGTGTATAGCCCAGTCATGAGCAGGGGATTGAGCAATGACCAGTAAGCACCCAAAAATGAGCCACGGTAGCGCACTTTGAGGTTACGCCTAACCAAAACGCGGAGCAAATCCCAATATCTTTGTGACTGAAGTGACGGTAGCTTTAACTTGCTGAAAACGGTCATTGGATACAAAAACTAGGTAGAAGATACAGTTGGGTTTGCTGATCTAAGTTCTCTGTTAATGGCGCTAATGTCAACTCCCAGGAAGGAAAAAGGTTGAAGCTTAGGGGAGTTATGGCAGTGTGAGGCAAGGTCAAGGCAAAAACCGTCTGTTATTCCCGATTTTTCAAGGATCTGTATTTCTCACGGATCTGTGTGTCCTAACCTATTTTGTCTCTAGGGTGCTGGTATGAATGGGCTTATTGTTTCCGAAGAAGTCATCTAGACCCCAACAGCTTTTGAAGTAGGTCGATAAATGATGGTTTCCACCATGCGGCGGCGATCGCGAGATGAAATTCCAACGAGTCGTACATACTGGTTGGGAACTTCGGTAAGGCAGGTTTCTAGGGCAGCGATCGCGATCGCTCCATCCCCTTCATAGCTGCCATAACAGTTCCAGGAACCGGTGCGAAAGCGACGTTCATCCACCGTTTCTATCGCCAATCGATAGCCCTGCCCCAAAATGCGGTTGACTTCAGATATTATCTCTGGCGTAAGCAGAGTGCTAGAGGCTTGTCCAGCATAGCTTGTGGGATTGGGCGGTGGTGTGAGTGGGGCTGTACTGCCATTCTCCGGGTTTGGATTGTAGGCGCGAAAGAAGTCGCGATCGTGAATCGTTTCGCCCTTGGGCAAGCCGCCATCGAGGGTATCGCCTAGCTTCCGGTTGAAGTAAAGGGATTTGTTATATTCTTCCGCTAAGCGCATGTCCTGCACCCGTTTTTGCTCTTGCACCAATTCGTTCCCCCCTTCAATCTAATGCGGCAGGCTAAAATCGGGTGGATGAAACTCCGGTGGGCGCTCGGCACTATTCACAACGCGCTGAGAGATCCGGTCTAGCCCCACATCTTGAATTAACTGACGAACTTGTTCATCGTAAAGCCGCGATCGCACTGCCCCAAAAAAGTCGATCGATTGGGTGGGAAAGGTATCCACCAATGTTTCAATATCGGGTTTGGCAAGCTGATCGGCTCGAAAAATGCCGCCGACAATGCCAATGCGATCGTCCCGGTTTGGCTCCCAAAAAAACTTTTCCATCCGCCCATCTCGCACCAACGGAGCATAGAGCGTGGAAAAATCATTACCCGTCACAATAATCGGAATTCGTTGAATCTGTTCCGAGTCATAGCTGCCCGGTAGTTGAACATTGGTCGGATTGTCGGCAATATTCATCAACGTGCCGTTGACCAATTGCGTGTTCACCGTGTATTGAGTATATTGATCGACCCGTCCCGCTCCGGCATCAATATCATTAATCATCAGCACTGCCATTTTGCCCCGCACCTTCACCATCTCGGCGGCTTCGCGATAGCGCAACCGAACGAGTCGAGCCGGATCACCCGCATCGGGGCTTTCCAACTCTCCCGCAGACATGTGAACCACGTCAATGCCCATCCGCTCAAACACCAAATCGCACTGAAAAGACTTGCCTTCCCCCTTGCGACCGTGAACGCCCAAAATCAAGGGCACTTTGACGTTGGGTAACTTGAGGTAGTTTTTGGTGATGTGAACCGACAGCTTATCAATGAAGCGAGCAGAAATATAAAAACTCATGGCACAGGGGGAAAGGGTAGCTAGATGGGTTCATCCAGCGGCAAGCGGGTGAGAACGAGATGTTCTAAGTGTTCTTCAGGGCAACATTCAATCACCACTTCAAACGCTTCTAGTAGTTTAGCGGCACTGTCGCCCAATAGGGGACTTAACCCCCAGACATCTTCTACCCAATCGTGAGGAGAGGTTTCTTCAAAAATCAGGCGTTCAAACAGTTGTTTTACTTCAGCTTTGGAAAGAGTCATAGCAAGTAGGAGGGAAAAAATAAGAAAGTTCGGAGTTCGGAGTTCGGAGTGCAGAGTGCGGAGTTCGGGGTTCGGAGTAAGGAGTAAGGAGTTTGGAGTACAAGAGGCGCAAGGATTCAAGCAATGGGACGTAGCAAGGCTAGAGGTCTGCTATCCAGCTTTTTCGTTGAGCGGGTGAAAGTATTGGGGATGCCAGCGATCGCGCTCTGAGATGTGGTTTGAGATCACTTGTACTCCTTCCTCTGCTAATAATTCTGCCTGTTGCGGAATATGTTGGGTGAGTAAGCTGCCATCGATCGCCACCAGCCGATGAACTGGTAAACTAGCCGCTGTTTTCTTGATCAAACTGGGAAATGATCGATAGTAAGCTTTCGCAACGCCAAGCGCCAGTACCAAATCTGCGGTAGTCGCCACTTTGCCAGGAGGAATTCTCGCCACAAATTCATGAAACCGAATTCGGGTGTCGTCTGAAAGAAAGGGTAACTGGATTGAGGTGGGCAAAACGCGATCGCCGACCGCGATCGCGCCGCTTTTCACCACCATTCCCAACCATCCCCGCCGACCCAGAATACGCTTTGCCAAGCCTTTTTGCAGCGTTTCGATATAAGCACAAGGCTCACACAAAAACGTCGGACGAATCAACGCTTCCCCAATTTGGATCACCTGACCCGACACAAACGGTTCCAACACGCCATCCAGCAAAATGTTTTCCTGCAACAGTCCGGGCTGTAAGCCAAAGGTTTCAAGAGTTGGCAGATCCACCATCAAGATCTGACGGGGGCTGCCAACACGAGCATTTTTATCGGCTTGAATGCCCACCTCGTGCACCAAGTCAAGCCGCTGACACTCTATCATTGGGCAGGGAGATTGAACCTTAATGAATAACTTTGCAACATGCATCGATCAAAAAAAGGTTATAAGTTCTAAGGCTTTGTAAAGGTCGAGTTTGAATCCAAGTATGGGATGGACTTCAGTCAATATATGAACATATATACGGTAAGTTGCCAAGGGTAATCCTATAAAACACCAAAGGACGATTGTTTGCATGACTGGGCTAAATTTAGTGAGTAGTTTGCTGCTAGCCATAACGACGGTCTATCAGGCGATCGCCTGTTGGCGTGAAGATCAACCATCGCCACCCGGTCAGCGAATTGATATAGGCGGATACAAACTTCATCTGTATACCGCAGGGGACTCTGCGATTCAGCCCACCATTCAGCCAACTATCGTACTAGATCACAGCTTGGGCGGCATCGAAGGCTATTTCTTATTGCGAGCGTTGGCACCGTTGGGGCAGGTTTGTTGTTACGATCGCGCTGGATATGGATGGAGCGATCGCAGTCCTCATCCCCGCACCAGTCAGCAGATTGTCACCGAACTCGATCAGCTACTCACCGCCGCCAAGATTACCCCTCCATACTTGCTCATTGGTAATTCCTTTGGCAGTTACAATTTACGGCTCTATGCCCACCAGTTTCCTGAGAAAGTGGCGGGGTTAGTGTTAACCGATGGCTTGCACGAAAACGGCATGTTGCGGATGCCGCTGTTGCTGCGAGGATTAAAACTATTTTTCATCTCCGGCTTTGTCATGTGTGTGCTGGGATCGGGGTTAGGAATTATTCGCTTGCTAAAAATTTGTGGAGTGTTTGAGCGATTAAAGCCAGAGCTAAGGCAGTATTCCAGCAAGATCTTGAACCCCGTGAAGCGATCGTTTTGCCGTCCCAAGCATTGGATCACCATGGCTCAGGAAATGTGGAGCCTGGAAACGAGTGGGCGGCAGCTTCAAGCCGTCGATTCACTCGGCTCTTTGCCCATGGTGAGCATTAAAGCCAACAGCTTTTTCAAGCCATCCCTCTGGACACGAGCGATTCCCTTGGGAGCCGCAAATCGGCTACGCGATGAAATGCATCAGGATCTGTTGAAACTTTCGACTAATTGCATTCAACTCCAAGCCGAAAATAGCGGTCACTTCGTTTGGCTAGATCAACCCGAAGTGATGGTACAAGCTGTGAAGATTCTGTTAGAAAACTAAGGTGCTAGCGCTTCTGAAGTTCTACGAATTATGCGCTGAGTTGGAAGCACGATCGCAACCAACGGTCGATGAATCAGCAAACCATCTCCCCGCATCATTGATACACAGAGTGCATCCCAATTTTGCGACGAGCATAAATGCTTAGGTTTGAATTTCTGAGATAGGGCTAAACTTTGAGTACTCACTTCCAGGGACAAAACCTGATGGACGCTGACAAGAAAGCCCAAATTCAAGCCCATGCGCAAGC
>JBGTAZ010000204.1:0-6648 GCA_041749615.1 Leptolyngbyaceae cyanobacterium
AGCCCGATCGCGGCTCCTGGAAAAATTTGATTCCGCTCTCCAATCTCTGTCCATCCATCTAACACCACATGGGAACCGATCACGGTGTCGGCTCCCACTGTCACCTTTGCGCCAATTACGGCGTAGGGTTCCACTTTCACAGTCGGGTGTAGCTCGGCTCCGGGGTGAATAACTGCGGTTGGATGAATCAGAGTTGCCATAAAAGTAATGAGTGATAAATGATGAGCTTTTGGAGTGGAGTTGCAAAAAACTCGAAGCTCAAGTCGCCTTAGTCTACCAGCGAAAACATGAATTCGCCTTCGGCGGCAAGTTGCCCATCGACTTCAGCACGACCTCGCATTTTGCCAAACCGACGGCGTTTTACGCTTAATAGTTCCACGGTCATGATCAGTTGGTCGCCCGGAACCACCGGACGGCGAAACCGAACGCCATCAATGCCTGCAAACATAAATAAACCGCCTTGCAGATCTGCCATCTGGGTTAGCACAATACCGCCAACCTGCGCCATTGCCTCCACAATAAGCACACCGGGCATAATGGGACGACCCGGAAAATGTCCTTGAAAATGGGGTTCGTTGAAGGTGACATTTTTAATGCCAACGGCGTATTTTCCAGGCACATAGTCAATGATGCGATCGACTAAGGCAAATGGATACCGATGGGGTAAGAGCTTTTGAATGTCTTCAAGAGATAAGATGGACGCTTTAGACGCTACGGCATTGGTTGAAGCATTCTCTTCAAGGTGGGCAGAAACCTCTTTATGAATGGGCACTGTATCCTGAATGGGCACTGTATCCGCAGCATTGACATCAGTAACGGTTGACATGGGCGACGTTTAATAAGCGGGCGATAGGTGAAAGCGGTTGAATTCCGTTGGGTGCTCAATCCCAGACCTTAGCATGATTGTGGTGCTATGGGCGGCTTCATCGGAGGGTATTGAGCGATCGCGCGAGTTGGGTATGTAAAGAATGGCTCGCTTTGTATGCCATAAAATGAGCCGTTGGAATGTCTACTAAACTCAAATCCCCGATCAAGTCTAAAAGTTTGTGGCGTGCAGGCTCGTTCGGAAATCTTAACGGCGGATTGATCCATCCTTCCGCATTACAGACCAACGCATTCTCTAAACTGCCCCCTTTAATCAACCCATTCGCACGCAGATACTCAATTTGGTGAGCTAAGCCAAAAGTACGAGCCGGGGCAATTTCGGCAGCAAAGGATGAGTTAACCGTGAGATATGCCGTATTCGGTGACCAGCTATGCCACTGATTGCCGATCGCCGCCAGGTCAAAATCAATCCCGTAGGTAAACCGCAGTTCGGTCGCGGGAAGTGCTGCCACGAAGGCATCTCCTTCCCGAATCCAAACGGGTGCTTGCAACGACCCAATGGAGCGAGAGGATAGCTGAGTCACCACCCCAACTTGAGCGATCGCGGCTGTCCACTCCTGCGCTGAGCCATCCAGCAAGGGAGCCTCTGCCCCATCAATTTCAATTCGAGCATTGTCCACACCCATGCCCACCAATGCCGCCAGCAAATGTTCTACCGTGCGAACCGTTGCCCGACCCGCCGCAAGCTCCGTTGAAAGCATCGTTTGACCCACTGCATCAATGTGAGCAGGAATTTCAGGAGACTCTGGCAGATCAACTCGAATAAACCGCCGTCCTGAGCCTGGGGGTGCTGGCAATACTCGAACCTGTGCCAGTGAGCCAGTATGCAGCCCAATCCCCGACCGAGTAAACTCACCCCCCAACGTGCGTTGAGCCTGCTCAGTCGAGAATTCTAACGTCTGATTTCCCTGACTCCGGGCTTCTGCCTCCATTAGAACCGTTCTCCAATACCGAAGTTTACGCGGGTATCTCCCTGATCGTTCACCCCAAAATCGACCCGAATAGGACCCAGTGGAGATTGAACCCGAACCCCAACGCCATATCCATACCCACTGCCGGGTTTGCCCCGAATCCCTCCGGGATTGCCTGGAACTAGCCCCTGAGAGCCAAAGTTGTAGGCTCCATCGACGAAGAGAGCACCTGAGAAGATCGAGATAATCGGAAAGCGATATTCAATCGTTCCTTGAACAAACGATCGCGCCGCAGCCAAATCACCTTCGTCATAACCTCGAACTGAGTTTGCGCCTCCCAATGGAAACGCTTCATAGGGTGGGAGATCTCCAAAGTAGTTCCCCCCTTGAACATTAAAGGCAAACGTTTGGGGGCAATCGCTAGGTTTGGGATTAACCACCCGACAGCCTTTAGTGAGCTTAACTAGCTGCACGGGAACATAGAAGCTATAGTTGCCGCGTATCCGGTTAAACAAAATATTGCCTGACCCAACGGGAATGGATTGCTCAGTTCCTAATCTTAAAAACGAGCCGCTGGTGGGTCTGGCTGGGTCATTACGGCGATCTTGCACAATCCCAAATTGCAGTGCCAACAGGTCATCTCGTCCAGTGCCGCTAAAGCTGAGGTTGTTCCCCAACTCATCTAAGGGGCTTAGGTCGCCATCGCGATCGCGAATCGATACCCGCTGATATTGCAAACCCAAAGACGCAGTCCACTCAGCCCGTTTAAACACATTGCGGCTCAGCGGACGGGTAAAGCTAATAAATCCACCTGAGCGTAGAATGCGGGGAGTGTCGCCATTCGGTAGATTCACTTCCGGCTCGCCGCCATCAAAGATCAGTGAGATTGTCCGTCGCCGGAAAAGATTGACGGTGTAAGAAGTGCGGTATGGATCACCCCCAATCCACGGATCGGTGAAGCTCAAATCGAACAGCAATTCCCGCTGACCCACCTGAACTTCAGCCGAGAGCTTTTGGTTGTTCCCCCCAAAGTTTTGCTGCTGATACCCCACCGATCCAAACAAACCGCTGGCAGAACTGATTCCCGCGCTGGCAAAAATTGAGCCAGCATTTTTTTCAGCCACATTCGCAACCACTACCACTTTGCGTGGATCAGCCTCGCTTGGCTGTAGCGATAGCCGGACATCTTCAAAAATTCCTAATCCAAAGGCTCGCTGCAAATCTTGTTCGACCACTGCCCGATTAAAAATATCTCCGGGCTTCGTTTGAAATTCGCGGGTAACGATGAAATCGCGAGTGCGCCCTCGAATCGGATTGCCCTTGGCATCCTTATCATCCCCATCTTTATTGATGAAGCGGACTCTAATTCCTTCGACCTCCCCCTCAGCCACCTGTAGAGTGACAATGCCTTCGGGCGAGACGGCTGGAGAATCTAAAACTTGTGCTAGAACGTACCCATTCTTCTGATACCATTCGTTGACCTTTTTGATGCCGTCTTGAAGACGGTTCAGGTTCAACACTTGACCGTATTGCTCGCTGAAAGCTTCTGTCAGAATCGGCTCTGGCAAAACCCGATCGCCCTCAACCTGAACGGATTGCAAGACTGGGTTCACCTGCACTTCAAACGTGACCCGCACCCCCAAAGGCGTATCTTCAGGCACCGCTTTTACATTTGAGAAATAGCCAGTCGCAAAAATAGCGTTAATGTCTTCTTGAAGCTGAGAGCGGGTTGTGGTGCGCCCAGGCTGAGTTTTGATGACTCCATACACCTCGTCTTGCAGGGCTTGCTCGGCTCCTTTAATCAGCACTTCGCCAACCAGCACCCTAGGCTCAGCTTCGGTGGAGCCAGAAGGGGCAGACGGTGAAGGCGTGGTAGGAACAGGGCTTGCAGGATCAACGGGAGTGCCTTCCGGTGTGGCAGGAGTGCTGGGTGAGATCGGCAGTTGAAATGTGGGCGCAGTTTGTTGAGGCGCACCGGGCGCAAGCGGATTGACGCGGATTCGATCTGGAGAGTCTTGCTCCGTTGCACCTTGGGCAAACAGAGGCGGTGTTGTCAGCAAATCTACTGGAGAAAGAGGGAATGGGTCAGGGGGAACAGCGGTCTCACTATGAACCGGCACGCTCGAAGCACTATCCAACTCTTTGGAAGGACTGGGCGCGATTTGTGAAACGGTCGCGAAGCTTTCCTTAGGACTCCCTCCGGGAGTAGTGTCCTGTTGCGGGGGCACCTGCGAGGATGGATCGATCGCGATCGCATCTACACTCGTCTGATCTGCACCAGACAAAGGAGTCGCTTGCGCTTTGACAGAGGGTGATAGTCCAACGGTTGCAGAAGCCGCTAGGAAAGCTACCAATAAGGGAGATAACCGCATCTTGTTCACGCTATATTGCACAACCACACACCAAATCCTGTTAAAGCAGGCATAGAGAACACGTTCAATCCATCAAACAGCGAGAATAAGCTGTAAAAAGTAAACCGTCAAATTTTACCGCATCAGTGCGTACCAATATTTAACATACTTGCTAAGTTTGATTTTCTAGATTTGATTTTCTAGATCGAATGTGACAATACTCGCTGCATAACGAGTTGGTAGGCAGACTCGATTTCGCCTAAATCATTGCGGAATCTATCTTTGTCCATGACTCGCCGAGAGGGATCGGTTTCTGACTGATTCCACAAGCGGCAGGTATCAGGACTGATTTCATCTGCCAAGATCAACTGCTGATTGTGATCTAGCCCAAATTCAAGCTTGAAATCGACTAGAGTAATGCCACATTCTTGAAAGAAATGAGTCAAACTATCGTTAATTTTAAGTGCCATTGCTGCTAACTGATCCACTTGCTCAGGGGTGGCAAGTTGCATCAATAGCAATCGATCGCGGGTGAGCAACGGATCACCCAACTGATCATTTTTATAGTAAAACTCGACTAAAGGGGGCGAAATTAAAGTGCCCAGTTCTAACTCAGTTTGTTTGCACAGGCTTCCCGCTGCCACATTGCGTATCACCACTTCTATCGGAATGATGGTGACCGCTTTAACCTGCATCTCTGTTTCACTCACCTGCTCAATAAAATGAGTTGGGATTCCGGCTGTTTCTAATTGTCGAAATAAATGGCTGGAAATGGCGCAGTTCATTGCCCCTTTGCCCTGAATAGTGCCGCGTTTTTGGGCATTAAAAGCAGTGGCATCATCCTTAAAAACAGATAGCAACACATGGGCATCTGCCGTTGAATAGAGAATTTTTGCCTTGCCTTCATAGAGCTTTTGGGGAGGGTTCGTTGTCATAAACACCATGCCTAAATTAATGTAAGTCTTGAAAATTATGGATTAAGCTACGTTGCTCTTCATCCCATCTTCACCTGAAAAATGCAAATCTCTCTTACGCTGACTTTAGATTGTTGATTCTAATTATGAAGCTTCTACGTCTGAAGATCGTGCTGTTAATTTACTTGGGGTTGGCAGGCTGTTCCTTGAGCCAATCGTCGATGATGGCATCCTCAGGCAAAGAGGTTTCTGATCAGGCTGTTTCGCCAAAGACTCTTGCCCCGGCAGAAAAGTTTCGGGCGGCAGAGATGCTTGCCTGGGATGCGGCGGTGATGGTGCAGCATCCTCCCCATTTGGCTGATACGTGGCAATCTGCCAAAGTGAAGTGGCGGCAGGCAATTCGCTTGCTAGAAAGCATTTCTGGCAAAACCCCTCTGGCGGCTCAGGCAAACGCCAAATTAGCCATTTATCGAAAAAACTATGCGGCGATTAGCCAACGATTGGTAGCAGAACAAACGGCAAAAGATCAGCTTTTTAAGGCTCAAACGTTGGCGTGGCACGCGGCAGTGACGGTTCAAAATCCGCCTCACTCTCTCAAGATTTGGCAGCGTGCTAGCCAAAAATGGGGGGCAGCGATCGCGCTGTTGGCAACAATGCCGCCCAAAACCTCGGTTACTGATGCATCACGGTCAAAATTAGTCACCTACCGCAAGAATTTTTTAGCGATCGCCCAACGACTCCAAACCGAACGAGCCGCCCAGAGAACGGTACAGCAATTTGCCAAATCGACTAGCACTCTGGTCTCTCTCCAAACTCAGGCAGCACTGGGAATGACGAAGCATTCATTAGGGATTGACTATGGGAGTTATCGCCAGATTGTTCACTCCCTAAAGGGTTCATTGACTCGTTTTAAGCAAGAGCCAAAAGCCCTTCAGCATCCGGTTTATCAACCCCTTGCCGCCGCGATCGCAGACTATGACTTTGTGCTGAGTCTCTGGGACTCTTACCTCAAGCATAAGCAAGCCAATATTTTCTGGCTTGAAAGTCAAGACTTTTACGATCTGCTCCTTCCCCTAAAATTGATCGACAGTGCCAGCCTGCGGCAAAAGTACAAGGTCAAAATTTATCAGGCTTCTGGCGTACCTAAAGTTTCACTAAAACTGATCGCCTGGGAAGTTTGGGAGCAGGCAAGCCTGCATGTGGATGCTGCCCAACAGCCAGTTTCTACTCAAGTAGACGGGGCATCGTTACAATCGTTTCACCCTATGTTCTAATTCTGATGTCTTCGCCTGATTCTGCTCAACCTCTTTGGCTTAGTATTTTGCGGCTGCTTCGCTGGGATAAACCCGCTGGACGCTTAATTTTAATGGTGCCTGCTTTGTGGGCAGTGTTTCTAGCTGCACGAGGAACACCGCCCCCATTGTTAGTAGGGGTGATTATATTGGGAACGCTGGCGACTAGTGCCGCTGGCTGTGTTGTGAATGACCTATGGGATCGAAATATTGACCCCAAAGTTCAGCGGACGCGCAATCGTCCATTAGCCGCTCGTGCGTTGTCGATCTGGGTGGGGTTAGGAGTGGCGATCGC
>JBGTAZ010000205.1:0-6818 GCA_041749615.1 Leptolyngbyaceae cyanobacterium
TGTTCAGCCGTTGCCTTTAGCATCAGTTCTAGATCGGCTTTATCTCTAGAGACCGTTTCAAAAATGTTTTGCAGGGTAGATTGCGCCAGTCTGCGCTCCGCGATTTCTGTTTGAAGATGCTGATTTGTCTGATGAAGCTGCGCTTCTACGACATCCCCATGTTCGGTGATAGTTTGCACCGCAATTTCCAGGTCGCAGTTTGTGCGCTGAAGCCGCGCAACCTCAAGCCGGAGATGTTCGACTTCTGCAACAGATACCTTTTGTTGGCTCTCGACTGGGCTTGCTTCTGCCATCACATTCTATTCAAATTCAAGTTTTAGACTGGGCATCAGCCGTTGCAGGTTTTTAAGGGATTTAGTTTGCCAAAGAATTTTCTCTGATCCCTGAAAAACTAAATTTACACTGCCTTTATCGCGTGCCTTTACTACAAACATCGATAGCATACTAATTCCGGAACTGTTTAGAAATTCCAGTTCACGCAGGTTGATCGTAAAGTTAGGAGATGATTCAATGGCGTTTAGCAAAATATCCATGACGGGTTGATATGCCTCCATGCCGTCTAGACGCAGTAACCCTTGAAAAAACACGGTGGTAGATTCTGGCTCATACCGAATCGTGTAATCGTCCGCCTTGATGTGCACAGCTACAACTCCCCATCTCGTCTAAAACAACTCGCTAATTCTGACCATTGATTACACATTCAAATAAGCTATCACGTCCACTTTAACTACATTTGGCATGGATTCAAGCGTTTGAAATTGCCATCCAAATTTAGCAGAGTAATCATTCATCATGGTTAAAACTCCCATGCTGGAGCCACCGCCGCCCATGGCTGTCTTTTCTAGTTGAGCCATGTAAAACTCATCTAAATCGGAGTTTAACAAAACTTGAACAAATGCTTGATATTGCTCTGCGATCGCAAGATTGGCAAAGTTAATCACATGAAAAATAATTTGATGATCATACAAATGGAGTGAAATGCTGACAGGTAGACTGGTTGAATCATCATTGTACTTTACGGCGTTTTCTAGCAGTTCATTCGCGATATAGCTCACCGCAGCTTTTACGGTGTCTCGCTGATTGATCTTGCTGTCTGGCAACTCATCTCCTGGGAAGAAGGCGGCAAAGTAATCTCCCAAAAAATCGGCGGATAGACCATAGTTGCTCCAGCGTCGTTTCCGGGCGGCGGCACTGGGGGAAAAGTTGAGGGTGAGATATTCCTGGGATGAAGGAACCTGCTGGATGAAATCTCCAAAGGTTTGAGTAGTGGTGGTTTGAGTCATGAGTACCTTAGTCGAGTTCAGCGGAGTAGGGTGTCTCAAAAAGGCAAAGTCTGGAGATCTTAACAGAGATTTGCTGACCTACTAGAGTGCCTAAGTTGCTAATACCAATTCATTTGAGCTTGCACAGAATCAACCCGGTTTAACAAGGGGGGGAAGCCCCTAGTTGGCGGTAGCTTTAACAAGAATTGGCATAATCAGGAAATGAATCATTGTCTTAACGCTTTTTTTGAACTGAAGATGATGCGATTGCGCCCTTGCTGTTTTGCTAGATAAAGGTATTGGTCGGCTTCATCTAGAAGCTTGCTAAAGGATTGCTCTGGAGTTGGAATACTGTTAGCAATGCCGATACTCAGAGTCAGGTAATCGTTGACGGAGGATTTTTCATGGAGAATTTTCAGATTTGCAAGTTCAGTTTGCACCCGTCGGGCGATTTCCATTGCCCCTTCAATCGTGGTTTGCGGCAAGATCGCTGCAAATTCTTCGCCGCCGTAGCGGGCGATCAGATCGCTGGGGCGATGAACGCAGCCATTTAGCACTTGGGCAACTTGCTTGAGGCAATCGTCTCCGGCTAAATGCCCGTAGGTGTCATTGAATTGCTTGAAATGATCTATGTCAAACAGAATGAGACAGAGGGGCGATCGCTCCCGCATCATTTGCTTCCACTGCTGTTCTAAATGTTCATCAAAACGGCGGCGATTCGGAATTTGGGTTAGCCCGTCAATGCTGGCAATTTTATTCATCTCCAATAGTTTCAGCGACCATTGGGTATCCATGATATCGCCATGTTCCATGATGGTTTTCACCACAATTTCTAAATCGGCTTTTCGTTTGGAAATGGCTTCCATTAATGTTTTCAAGGTCATTTCTGTGCGTCGCCGCACTTCTACTTCCATCTGAAGCTGCTGATTTGCTTCTTGGAGTTGGGCTTCAACACAATCTCCATGCTCGGCTGTAGTAGAAAGAGCAATATGCAAATCTTCACGTTCGCGCTTTAATCGCTCAACCTCTTCACGGAGATGTTGAATTTGCTGCATAAGCTGTAAAGCTTCACTTTCTGAAGATTGACAAGGTTGAGACATTCAGCCGAACTCTGTTGCGCGATATGCAAGTTTCCTGGAAATAAAGCAGCCTCTTAGTCTCTTTACCCCTACTGTTCACTAAATCCAGGAGTAAGCTTAGGTAGTTCAACTTAACTTAGCTTTACGGGTGGAGATACTTTATGGATGAGATTTTTTATATTGTAGGGTAGTTTACTTTTGCTTCATCACCAGTAGTGTAATGTCGTCGAATACTTTTTGTTTGCCGATGTGCTGCATCAAATCGGCGATCACGGCTTGCCTGATTTCTTGAGCCGAGCGATCGCGATTTTGCTTGAGGACTTCATACATTTTTTCTAAACCATACTGACTGTTTTGAGTATTCATGGCTTCAGAGATGCCATCGGTATAAAGGACTGCAATATCGCCTGAATGAAGATGCACTTTAACCTCGGCAATAAAAGGGCTAATGTCTGCTTCTAGGGCTAAGGGGAACCCTAGATCTAGGGTATCAATATGCTCTAGCTGCCCATCTTGCCGCACCACAATCAACTCTTCATGCTGCCCGGTTAGGTACAAATCTCCGGCTTTGTATTCCAACAGAGCAAGCGACATATTTTTGGGCGATCGCATTCGCTTCGTATTCTCATATAGGGCGCGGTTCACCGAATTGAGAAACTTTGCCGAATTCATTTCTCCATTCACCAGCAGGGTGCGCACTGCCATTTGCGCCATGACCATCACCATGCCGCTTTCTAACCCGTGCCCGGTGACATCACCAATGCTAATGCTGACTTTGCCATCATGTTGAATCACATCATAATAATCACCGCCCACTTCTGCCGCAGGCTCCATAAAACCAGCAATTTCTAAGCCGATGATCGCTTCTAATTCTGCTTCGGCTGGCATCAACATTTGTTGCAGACGGCGAGTCACATTTAGTTCCGCACTCATTCGTAAGTTTTCATTTTGCAGTTGCTGGGTTAACTGCATCACTTCTATCTCTGCGTGTTTGCGGCGAGTAATATCTTCGACGGTTCCTTCGTAGCCAGAAATATTTTTGTGAGCATCGTAAATTGCACGAGCCGATTCGGAAATCCAAATAATGCTGCCATCCTTACGGTAAATCTGCGATTCAAATCCTGATATTTTGCCATCCTTTTCAATCCGTTGAGCAAACTCGGTACGGCGATCGCGATCGACATAAAGCTGTTCGCCAATATTGGTCATACGGTTGATTAATTCTGCGGATGTGTTATGCCCATAAATTTTTGCCAACATGGGGTTTGCAATCAAATACTTGCCGTCGGATGTAGTTTGAAAAATGCCTTCCACTGAATTTTCAAAAATGCTGCGATATTTCGCTTCAGCTTCTCGTACCACATCTGCTACCGTGTTGAACGATCGCACCACATCTGCCAATTCATCTCGACTTTCCAAGGTGACCGCATTTTTGAAGTTACCGTCTACCATCCGTTGAGAGGCAGTTTTCAAACTAGAAACCACCTGCATCATGCCATGATAAAAGCAGATAAATAAGTAAGCCGCGATCGCTAAAACACTCAGAATAAATGCTGTAATCCATTGCTGCTTATTCACAAAACCGTCAATTCGTTTTTGTAAAAGGAAATCTAATTCTTGAATTGTTTCATCCCATAAACTAAAGCTTTGCTGTAAACTGGTTTCTGCCATTTCGGAGTAGGTTATGGCTTGCAGCGATCGCGGATTAAAGCTCAGGCTATCCATCTGATTGGTCAGTTGCTCAATTGTCTGGTTAAGCTGTTGCAAGCGGGTCAGCAATTTGGGACGCAGGTTTCCCGTTGGGTTATTGTTGAGGGCAGCAGTCATTTTTTTGCTCAAATCGATATTTAGTTGCTTTAACTTACCCATCAAAGCAATCAGTCGTCTTTGGTCGGTTGGGTCAAAGCTTTCTTGAAGCGATGTTTTTTGGCTAATATTTTGGATAGCTGCTAAACTTTTCTGCATTTCCGGCAGTTTCAAAAGTATTGTATCCATTAAATAATAAGTATCTAAATCAGGATCAAGAATTAGATTAGATTGATCGCCAACTTGAATCCACAAATCTTCAAGCTGTTGAAGCGATTGTAGATAAACTGTGCTAATAGATTCCGAACTTTGATTGTCTTTCAATATATCAAACTGCTCGTTTGTTTTTTGATAGCTTTCTAGTAAATCAGTCGTCTTCAAGTCTTTGCCAAATTGTTGATTAAGTCGCTTTACTTTATTAAAATCTGAAACTATTTTTGACTCAAATTTACTGATTTGAGTGGATAAGTTACCTGTGTCTGTGATGCGATCGCTAGCAACTTTAGCTTTCAATGTATCTTCTAACAATCCGCGTAGCGGTCGAAGATATTGAGTTCCTTGCAGTTCTTTTTGCGTAAAATCAACCCTGCTTTGAAGCTCAGAAAATAATAAATAAGTGAGTAAAATAATAGGCAACGCAAAGAAGCTACTGATCAGCGCAAATTTCTGAGGATGGTTCAAATGATTCATCAAATTGCGACCCGGCTTAACAAGTTTCATAAACTAAATCACCACTACTCAGAACGGATAAGCTAATGCATCAAGCAGACTTGACAAACCATTCTTTGACGGCATTTAGTCTATGGCTTTGATGGAGTCCTTTAATTTTCAAAATCCAACGTGATGCATCTATGTTTTAAGATACGCCTGAAATAACCGCAATCTGGATCACACGGGAATTATTTGATATAAAGAGAAATAACTGAAAATATCGTGATTAGACTCTTTTCTGCGCTCTCCCAGCCAAACACATCCCTCTTTAAACAACAGGAACTTGCCAGTCGCAATTGATTTTCTGGCAGTGCTAAATGCAGACCCGATTTTCACGGGGAGGGCGATCCCTGGTGCCTATCCTTGCTGAAATAAGCGCAACCACAAGCGATCGCCCCTATTCGCTACTCTTTCTGGCGGCAAGTTCTGGCGGCAAGTTCTGGCAGCAAGTTCTGGCGGCAAGTTCTGGCGGCAATCAGGCATTAGAGCGCATATTGCCAATTTTGACCGAAATTTAACCATCATCCTGCCGCAAAACTCCCCATGTATGGCAATGTGGGAAACAGAGACTTGATAAAATTTCAGTCCCCTTTTCTGCCGTAGAAAGCAAGCAACAGCCCTATGCAAACCTTATCCAATCCTCTCACTTCTACTGTTTCTTCCCGCTACCCCACCGATGGCACCATTCATCGCCGCAAAACTCGCCCGGTTCCCGTGGGTGATATCATCATCGGCGGCAGTAATCTGGTGGTGGTTCAATCCATGATTAATGAAGACACCCTAGATATTGACGGGTCGGTTGCTGGCATTCGCCGTTTACATGAAATTGGCTGTGAAATTGTGCGGGTGACGGTTCCTAGCATGGCGCACGCGATCGCCCTCGCCGAAATCAAACAAAAGCTGATTGCCACCTATCGCCCCGTGCCACTCGTTGCCGATGTCCACCACAACGGCATGAAAATTGCCCTAGAAGTGGCGAAACACGTCGATAAAGTCCGGATTAATCCAGGACTTTATGTGTTTGAAAAGCCAAAAAGCGATCGCACCGAATACACAGACTCCGAGTTTGGCGACATTGGCGACAAAATTCGTGAAACCCTAGAGCCATTAGTCGTTTCCCTGCGGGATCAAGGCAAGGCAATGCGAATTGGCGTAAACCACGGCTCCCTAGCAGAGCGGATGCTGTTCACCTACGGCGATACTCCCGAAGGCATGGTAGAGTCCGCTTTGGAATTTATTCGGATTTGTGAATCATTAGATTTTCATAACATTGTCATTTCCATGAAAGCCTCTCGCGTGCCCGTCATGCTGGCAGCCTACCGTCTCATTGCCCAGCGAATGGATGAGGAAGGCATGGAATATCCCTTGCACTTGGGAGTGACTGAAGCAGGGGACGGAGAATATGGGCGGATTAAATCGACGGCGGGCATTGCCACCCTGTTAGCCGAAGGTCTGGGCGACACGATTCGGGTGTCCCTAACCGAAGCCCCGGAAAAAGAAATCCCCGTATGCTACAGCATTTTGCAAGCATTAGGGTTGCGGAAAACCATGGTGGAATATGTCGCTTGCCCGTCCTGCGGACGAACCCTATTCAACCTTGAAGAAGTCCTGCATAAAGTCCGAGATGCCACCCATCATTTAACGGGGTTGGACATTGCTGTTATGGGCTGTATTGTCAACGGTCCCGGCGAAATGGCAGACGCAGATTACGGCTATGTGGGTAAGCAGGCAGGCTATATCTCGCTTTATCGGGGGCGAGAAGAAATTAAGCGGGTGCCAGAAGCAGACGGGGTTGAAGAGTTGATCAATCTGATCAAGGCAGATGGGCGCTGGGTTGACCCAGAGTCAGTTGAGCGCTGACCAAGGCTGTTTGCCTGTGCTAGATTGGGCGTAATTTTCGTAGTCAACTCCTAGGCTTATCAATATGGCAATTACAAAACGTGGGCTTGTCCTTGGTGCT
>JBGTAZ010000206.1:0-5319 GCA_041749615.1 Leptolyngbyaceae cyanobacterium
CATTCATGATCCCACGGGACGGGTGAATCAGGTGATGGCGACAGATTTGGAGCGAGTGGCGCTGCAAGTGATTTTGCGGTTGGGCTTGACAGATGTGTTTCGCAAATTTATCAAAGATGGCGGACACTTTAGCTGGTGGGATTATCGTTCGGCGGCGTTTCGGCGCGATATGGGCTGGCGAATTGATCACATTTACCTATCGCCTGACTTATATGAAAAAGCGATCGCCTGCACGATTGACAAAGCGCCCCGCAAACTAGAACAACCCAGCGACCATACGCCTGTAATCGTCGAGTTTTAGATCTACTTCAGGGTGCGTTGAGCGAAGTCGAAACGCACCCTTGTTTTCATTCGCCATTCGTAATTCGCCATTCGCCATTCGTCATGCTACTAACGAGCTACACAACTGTTCTTCCAGTGCCAGTTCCATGGCGGCAGTGTCTCGAATGGCTTGCTGCATGACTTGGCGCACTGGCATTCCCTGTTCGTGCAACTTCAGCCAGCGCTGAGCTTCGTTACCGTCTCGCAAAATCTTTTTCAGGGGTAGCAAGAAGCAACTAAAGCCTTGTTTTTTGGCAGTGTCCCAGATCTCGTGATAAAGCTGTTCGATCCAATCCTTGGCAATAATCGGGCGACCATCCTGCCAGTGACGCAGTTCAGCATCCAGGCTGAGTTTGCCAGCGGCGAGTTCGTTGGCATCGGTGAGGGCAACCAGATCATCACTAGAAAGTTGGCTCATTTGTAAGGGATCAAGGTCTGGGTTGGCGATCGCCTGCAATAATCGGGCTTCCAGCAGTGCTGTAATTGCCAGCAGCGCCAGCGGGTCTACCACCAGATCGCAAATTCGCAGTTCTACCCGATTCAGGTTGTAAGGGCGGCGATCGCCATTGGGACGCACCGCACTCCAGAGATGACGCACGTTTTGCATGGTGCCTGCGGCTAACTGCTGCTCCGTCCAGCGGATAAAGTGGGCGTGGCTTTCAAACAGCGGCACATGGGCAGGGGTTTTAGGGAACAAACTCCAGCGAGTGGAGTGATAGCCCGTTGCGGCTCCATTCAAAAATGGTGATGAGGCGGTGAGCGCCAAAATTAGGGGCGCTTCCACTCGCACCAATCGGCAGGCACGCATCAGAGTTTCCATGTCCGAAATGCCAATATTGATGTGAATACTGGCAGTCACAACCTTGGTGCCGTAAGTCTGCTCAATGTACGTGTGGTAAGGATTGCCCGGATCGGAGCGCATGAAGCGATCGCTACCGCCCAATGCCAACGTGCTACCCGGCAGCAATGTGTAATCGCCCAGTTGTTTCAAATAGTTGCGGAGCCTAAACCGGGGTTGCAACAAGTCGCACAATAGCCGCTCATAGCGATGACAGGGCGGGGTGGTATATTCCACATTACGGCTATCAGGTTCACGCACAAACCCATCTAACGCCCCCACAATTTTGTCAGACAGCCCAACGGCATCGCCCTCAGGGGTACTGGTGTAAATCTCAACTTCAAAGCCTTTAGATAGCACAGTGTTTTCTCCCTGAACGCGATCGCTTCCACTCTTTAGTATCAGGGAAAAGGTGAGTGAGTGATTCAACCAAAAGCATGAAGCTAAGGAGTGGGGAAGCTTCAGGTGGTGAGGGGAGTGGAGCTAGTGATCAACGGGGTGGGTGAGCCTAAGCCGTCGTTGAGTTCTTCCAATCGCTGTTCATGGTCTGGGGTAGGGGATGCAATGATTTCATCTTCGATTTTGAGGCGATCGCAGGGAATCGTGTCTGCCAAAATTGCGCTTGCCATCACGCCCGAATGAATCTCCAGCAATGATTCTGGCAGGGTCTCAAAAATTAATCGCTGCCCTGGAAACACAACCCGCTCAAAATACCAATTTGGCATGTTGGTAATTCGGGCAACCTGGATACGGCTTGTAGCATTCACGTAGCAGCAAACAATGGCAGTGCCCTGTTCAGACGGTAAGGGATCAAAAATTTGAGCCATATCTGGTAGTTGCGTTGGAGAGCTATAAAAAGATGCCTCACCTTAACATCAGGCATATCTACTGTTTGTAAATCCGATTACTAACCATTACCAGAATTGCCTTTTTCTAAAAATTTATCCTTACTTTTTTCTTTCTCTGTCCATAGATAAGAAGCAATAGATAAGAAGCAATGATCAAACCGTTCAATAATTTCCGTTAATCTGCCCAGGTCACTAAAGTCAGTGGTATCGTAAAGTTGTGTGACATAAATTCAGAAACTATTCCCTTCAGACCTCTCATCGCAAAGTGACCGCTATGGAAAGTCGGATTCTCTACGTTCGTCTCCCCTGCAATCCAATCTTCCCTATTGGTGTTGTTTACCTGGCAGATCATGTCCACAAGCAGTTCCCCACTGTTGAGCAGCGCATTTTTGACTTGGGCACTGTGCCCCCGCTCGATTATGCCAGCGCTCTAGATGGTTGCATCGACGAATTTCACCCCACTCTGATCGTGTTCTCTTGGCGAGATATTCAGATCTATGCGCCCGTGGGTGGACGGGGTGGCAATCCACTGCAATACACGTTTGAGTTCTTCTATTCGCTCAATCCTTTCGTCAAATTGCGGGGTGCCTTTGGCTTAACCCGAATCGCCACAGGCTATTACGGCGAACTCTGGCGCAACTTGGGGTTGATTAAGCGCGGCACTAAGCGGGCAAAAAAATATCAACCCGACGCGCAAGTGGTAGTAGGCGGCGGCGCAGTTAGCGTGTTCTATGAACAACTGGGCAAAAGCTTACCGAAAGGGTCGATTGTTTCCGTGGGTGAAGGTGAAGCGCTATTAGAGCGAATCGTGCGCGGCGAAAGTTTGGATCAAGAGCGCTGCTACATTGTGGGAGAAACTAGCCCCCGTGATCGCTTGATTCACGAGATTCCAGCGGCGATCGAGAAAACTGCCTGCAACTATAGCTACATTGAGACAATTTGGGCAGAGTTTGATTATTATCTAGAGGCTGAAGATTTTTATGTAGGGGTGCAAACGAAGCGCGGATGTCCGCACAACTGCTGCTACTGCATCTACACGGTGATCGAAGGGAAGCAAGTGCGGATCAACCCATCGGATGAAGTGGTCGCAGAAATGCGTCAGTTGTACGATCTCGGCATTCGCAACTTTTGGTTTACCGATGCCCAACTGATCCCGGCTCGTAAGTATATGGATGACGTGGTGGAATTGCTGCAAAAAGTGTTGGATGCAGGCATGAAAGATATCCACTGGGCAGCGTATATTCGCGCTGATAATCTCACGCCCCAGCTCTGCGACCTGATGGTGCAAACGGGGATGAACTACTTTGAAATCGGCATCACCAGCGGCTCTCAGGAACTCGTTCGCAAAATGAGAATGGGCTACAACCTTAGAACCGTTTTGCAAAACTGCCGCGATTTGAAAGCCGCTGGATTTAATGATTTGGTGTCGGTTAACTATTCGTTTAACGTGATCGACGAAACCTTTGACACGATTCGCCAAACAATTGCTTATCATCGCGAACTCGAAAGCATTTTGGGTGCAGATAAAGTAGAGCCTGCCATTTTCTTTATTGGGTTGCAGCCGCACACGCATCTAGAAGAATATGCATTTAAAAACGACATTTTGCGTCCCGGCTATGACCCGATGAACGTGAAGCCTTGGACGGTTCACAAGCTCCTCTGGAATCCTCAACCCCTCGGCTCTTTCTTTGGCAATGTTTGCCTGCAAGCGTGGCGGCGCAACCCCAATGATTTTGGGCGTGAGGTGATGAATATTTTGGAAGAGCGTTTGGGTCGGGCTGACTTGGAAGAGGCGCTGTCGGCTCCGATTGAGCAAAAACCGAAGGAATTATTACTGTCAGTTTAGGAAACTCTTTGTACCATGCTTGAAGGTTCAATCCTCTATCAGTTGAAGGCGGCGCACCAGTCGGGGCAAGGCACCCAGCGATCGCTCAATTTTGGCGTGTATTACAAAAATACGCTGGTGGCGCTCTGCCATGCGTTGGAGGATTGCATTCTCACCTGTAGCAGCGAACCGCTGGTGATTACGGCGTTTCAGCGGGGCAAATGGTACTTGCAAGAGGCGGATCGCTATGCTGAACTGGCAGCGCGATCGCGGGAAGTGGTAATTATGGCAGCACCCGACAGCGGTTTTGGTGAGCATCCCACCAGCCAACGCCAAAATGTAGATCTAGTGAGCTTGAATGCAAATGATCCCGTGGCGCAAGAGTGGCACTTGATGATTTTCGCGCCCACCTATTCGGCAATGGTGCTATGTCAGGAGCTATCGGAAGCTGACTACGGTAAGCAAGGCGTACCCCAAGTTGATCTAGAGCGTAAGTTCTATGGCTTCTGGACGTTTGAAGCAGATTTGGTGCAGGAGACGATGGAACTGGCGATCGCGCACCTTCGTACTTACAATCCAACACTGGCGGATACGTTAACAAGCCACATCCAGGCGATCGTTGCCATGCCAATTGAACAGCGCGATCCATTAGAAGCGATCGTCTCTCGCGTCGTGGATTACCTACAGGACAGCCATATCATCAGCACGACTGCCCATCACACGGTTGAGCAGCCCCAAATTCTAGACAGCAACCTGCTATCCAATGAAGTGCAGGCTTTTTTGCGAATGGCGCAACTCACGGATCAAGCCGATGCGCTCAATCCTAACGCCGCCGCTGAAGTTGCCACTTTAGTTGAGGCAATGGGGCAATTTTTAGATCTTCCAGTATGGCAATTAAATCGCCTAAAACTGGCAAGTTTACTCCACCGCTTGGCTCCTTTGCAGACTTCCACTTCAGTGCTGATCGCCAGCAGCTTTGGACGCTACCCTGAAGAGCAATCCATTGATGCGCCCTCTTGCCCCCTCGTACCGGGTGCTCAAGTACTCCGCACCATGCCTCAGCTACGGGCGATCGCCACTATCATCACTCACCTCCATGAACAGTGGGATGGTTCTGGGCAACCGGGCGGTTTGGCTGGCGACGAAATCCCCCTGGAATCTCGGATATTGGGCTTAGTAGCTGCCTTTCAACAGCAAGTTGCCGATCAACACGCCAAATCGGAAGACAGCAGCCTGGCGGAGTGTTTGGCGATCGCCCTTGCCCAATGTCACAAAGAGCAAAGCCAGCGCTGGGACCCCAAACTGGTTGATACCTTAACGCTGCTAGTGTCTGGGTTGCAACAAGGACTCAGCCTGCCTGTGAGTTTGCCCAAAATTTCTGCCGGACTCTGGCTCTTAGATTCTCACGACGAAGCCCTGATTTCTCGCTCTTAGTTCATTTCACTGATGTTCTTATGTCTCTCGATCTCCAATCTTCCCCAACTCAA
>JBGTAZ010000207.1:0-19058 GCA_041749615.1 Leptolyngbyaceae cyanobacterium
CTTTACCGTCTGCCAGCGACTACGACGAGATGAGCGCACTGCTGATATTCCTGTGCTGATGCTGACCGCTCTAGGGCAAACCCAGGATAAAGTCGATGGCTTTAATGCAGGTGCCGATGATTACCTGACGAAACCCTTTGAGCTAGAAGAGATGCTGGCGCGAATTCGGGCATTGCTGCGCCGCACCGATCGCATTCCCCAAGCTGCCAAACACAGCGAGATTTTGAACTACGGATCGCTCACACTGGTGCCTGAGCGATTTGAGGCAATTTGGTTCGATCGCACCGTCAAGCTCACCCATCTGGAGTTTGAACTGCTGCATTGCCTCCTGCAACGTCACGGGCAAACCGTCTCTCCTAGCGAAATTCTCAAAGAGGTCTGGGGCTACGATCCAAACGACGATATTGAAACAATTCGGGTGCATGTCCGGCACCTGCGAACCAAATTAGAACCAGACCCACGCCATCCGCGCTACATCAAAACGGTCTATGGCGCAGGCTATTGTCTGGAGTTACCCGCAATAGTCCAGGGAACTGGGAATCAACAATTTTTAGCCGGATAGCAAAAATGCGGTGAACTATTCAGGGTTCTCTGGCTCAACTTACGGCTGAAACATTGGGTGAAACATCGAGTGAAACGTTTATCCCGACGGTCAGAGGGGCTTCTAGGGTTTGATGCGTATGGGCAAGTATGGTTTGGAGATGATGCCACAGGCGATCGCGTTGCTCTGGATCGAGTTGATAATGGCGATCGCATCGAGAAAAGAGTGGAGCCGCGGTTAATGCTTGATATTCTGCGTTTTGGCTAGATTCTGGTGTGAGTAGCGCTGCTGCTTTTGAGGGCACCAGTCCGGCGGGCAACTGTCCCTCTAAAAAACCGACCAGCGTAGATTTGCAAGCGGCAACGTTTACGCCTTGCTGCTCTAATCGCTGCAAAATTTGGGTTGCCGAAAGGGTTTCGGTTGCCTGAATGGGCACTTTTAGCAATTCTCGCAGCAGAAAATAGTCGCTGTATTGATGCCGAATGCTATCTAATAGGTGGGGAAAGCGCGGTAGCACAGCGAGTCCTTTAGCCACGCGATCGCGGGTAAGCTCGGCGCTGGTTGGCTTGGGCGAATCTTGCACCACCTGCGCCTGAGAAAACTTTTGCTGTAGCCATTGGGCGATCGCGGGAATCGAACCCGTGCCTCCAGTGCAGACGACCCGTTGAATCTGATCTGCTGTCATGCCCGACTGGCTCAATAGCAAATTTAGCTCCCGATTAAGCTGCTGCAAGTAAGGCGCTAGCACCCAACTATAAAAATCTCCATACTCAAGCGCTGTTTTAGAGCTATCTGCGATCGCCCCAGCCGCTTGCTGACAAAGAGTCGGCTTAATTTTTCTGACAGCATTTAATCGTTTTTGAGCGTGAGGAGTGGCTTCTAGATGGTGCTGTAAGGCATAGCGAGCTTCCAAATCGGGTTCACCGGGCAGGGGCAGATCCAAGTTGCCTAACCTTAAATCGTCCCCAGTTCCCGTCTTAGGATAGATCAGTTGGCAAATAATGTCTTGATCGATCGCGTTCCCCGCATAAGGCAGGCGACGCTGCTGCACCGCTGCACGAGTTAAATCCACTCCCACTTGAGCCGCCTGGATCAATGCAAGCTCGGTCGTGGTGGCTCCGGCGCTCACAACCAGCACGCCTCCATGCAGGGTGAGTGGCGGCTGTAAAACGGTGGCTCCCATCGCGGTCAACGGACTAGGCTGATGCAATTCTGCTAGCAGAGCGGCAACCACTTCCTCAATCAAAAAAATGTCTCCGGGCTGACGCACCAATCCGGCTGCCAACACTGCCTCGCGGATGTTAAATCCATAGGCGGCGGATGCGCCCACAGGTTGGTTTACCACTACCCCTGCAAGCTGTTGGAGCGCTGCTTGAAAGGCTGAATCGTCTAGCCCTTCTGCGGTGCAACTCACGTTGAAATCGGCAGTTCTAAGGGTTGCTAGTAGGGTTGTTAACTGGTGCTGAATCTCAATTAGGGGGCTGTGTTGACCGGGCGATCGCAAAAGGAGCGGTTCCCATTGCTGCGTGGTGGGGGAAAGATAGGGAATCGCGCTGTTGATATGGGGCTTGAAGCTATGCAGCCCAGAGGGGAGTGCTGTCAAAGAACGCTGACCTTGCGGCGTGTTTTTTACCCAAGAGATCGCGCAGTGTTGCCCCGTCTCCGCATTAAACAACCCAGCGGATAAGGCAGTTGTGCCGATATCAATGCCCAAATACCACGGCGATCGCGCAGTTCTTTCTGTCCCCTCTCCATAAGAGTTCCCTAACTTCGCCTCATCCAAATCCTTTGGGGCGCTGCCGTTTAGAGCGTCTTTTTTTTTTCTGTAGCCTGCTCGTTCAGGGTGGCAGGCTGTGATGGAGTCGGCTTACCCAACAAACTTTCAAACGCCTCATCTAGCCCTAGGCTGAAGTTGGCATCAGGGGAAACCGGAGGGCTGCCTAACAAAGAGTTATTAGGCGTATTGCTCCTCTTCTGCGCTTTCACTTCAGGCGCTTTCACTTCGGGCGTTTTAACTTCGGGCGTTTTAACTTCGGGCGTTTTAACTTCGGGCGTTTTAACTTCGGGCGCTTTCACTTCGGGCGCTTTCACTTCGGGCGCTTTCACTTCGGCTCTTCTCCCATCTAATGGTGCGGGAGTCATAGGTGGAGCTTCTATCAATAAATCATTTAATTGTTCTAGGTTGAAGGACGTTGTTTCGGCGGTTTTTCGCTGTCGATTGTCAGGTTTGAAGGGCGAAATTTCCTTGGCTGGGGGGCGTGGTGCGGAAGCAGCAGTGACCTCAACTGAAGGAGCATCACTAAAAAGGTCATCCATGCCTTCAAGAGTGAATGGCAGGGAAGTCTCTGTCCCCATAGGTGGGGAGCTAAGGGAAGCGCCCAATAAATCCTGCATTCCCAAGGACGATAGGGACGGATCGGAGAGGGGCTGCTGGGGGGCAGGCGGTGAAGGAATTGCCACGAGCGAGGGGGCATCTCCAAATAAGTCATCCATCCCTTCTAGGGTGAATGGCAGGGAGCCGTCGTCTGCGACTTGGGGTAATGGAGGGAGTTGGGCAGTGCTTGTAGGGGGCGGCTCCGCAAGACTTTGAGTGTCTGGGAGTGGAAAGGTGGGGAGGCTTGAACTAACGGCAGGTGGCGGTGGGATAGTGGTGGGAGCATCATCGAACAGGCTGCCAAATTCTTCAACGGTGAGGTCGGCGCGATCGCTAAAAAATTGTTCAAGCGGTTGGGCGGTTTCTTGAGAACTATCGTCTAGAAATAGGGCAAATTCATCTAACGATGACGCATCATCGGCACCGCGATCAGATTGCCAAGTTGTGGAAGTTTCTACGTTAAATAAATCTTCACTCAGGCTACCGAGGGTGATGTCATCCAGGTCGAGACTCAAATTGGTGACTTCATGGAACGCATCAGGCAGAAGATTTTCATCCAGCGCGGCGCGAGTAAACTGATCTTCGCCGCCTTCTAAGGCAAACTCGGAGTCGGGTAACCCCATCGTGAGTGCATCGGATGGCACCGATTGAGAGGGAGTTGCCATCGGTGCAATGTTTTGTAGTGCCGCCCAGTCAATGGCGATCGCGGGTGGAGCAGCAGGGGTAGATTGCGCTGACTCTAGCGACAGATCTTGGAATAAATCGCTTAAGGAGCCAGTGTTATCGGGTTCTAAAGAGAAGGGTTGGAGGTCGGCTAGTAATGATTCTGTTTCGAGCGTGAGGGGAAACGGATCTTCAGATGGAGCCGCAATAGAGACATCCTCAAACAAACTAGCGGGTAGCTCAGTGATAAAAGTTGGTTCAATTTCTGCTGCGGCTGCGGCTTCAAAGAAAAGTTCGGGCAATTCTAAATCGCTGCCGCTAGACTCAAACGTAAAATCAGATAGAGTTGCAAACTGATCCAGGTTGTCTAGTTCACGATCGACTTCAGCAACAGCCGGATCAGTAACAGCCGGATCAGCAACAGCCGGATCAGTAACAGCCGAATAGGTAGCGGCTGGAAAATCAGCGGCTAGAAAATCATTGGATCGGTTGCTTAAGGGCGCGATCGCTGCTGGCTTAGCGTGATCCGCTTGAGTGATCACACGCTCACCAAATAAACTTTGGTAAAACTCATCCTGCTCCACAAAACTATCTTCTTCAGCCGATGAGACCGCTTCAGGGGCGGCAGCTTGCACCAAGCTGCGCATTTGATCAATCTGGGCATCTGCGTCTTGCAGGGTGGCGATCGCCAGGGAATCGTTGAGGTCGCTGCTGAGGTCTTCCAGCAGTTTGAGAGCATCATCCAACTCGGCGGTGTCTTCCTCTGTCAGCGCCAAATCTGTCAGCGCCAAATCGGATGTAAATTCATCAGAACCCGCGATTTGTGAAACGTCAGCGAAGCTTTCCAGAGGACGCGCTCCGGGAATCGCGGCATCGCTCAGAGTGGGAAAATCGACTTCAGGTTGAGCCGAGGCTGCATTGTTGGATGGCGTGCCCCAATCTAGAGCGTTTGAAGTTAATTCTGTCCCCTCAAAATTGCCACTATCTGCCGATCGCAACCAAGAGTCTAGGGCTGCATCCAACTCTGGCATTGGCGGTAGGCTCTGTTCCTCAGCCGCGATAGACCCGATCAAGTCCGTAGTAGACAAATCAGTTGCCAATACTTCTATGCCGGGATAAGGGAAATTTGGGCTGGGATTGGGCGCGATCGATGGATGGGTCGGCGGATGGGTAGGCAAGTCCAAACCCGTCTCAGGCGTGAGGTTAAACAACTCTGTGGGTGTTGGACTTGTCGCCTCTGTCTCTGTCTTTATGTCTGCCGTTGGTTGCCCTTGAGCTAACGAGAGTAGATGGGATGACGCTTCTTGATTTAACTGTTGCGCCAACTCGCTAACCAGCGTCTTAAACGCCACTTCGCTTTGCTGCCCTAAGCTGTGCATTCGCTCTAGCCCTTGAGTTAGCGATGCTTGATAGGCTTGAATATTGCGCTGGAGTGACTCAAAGACAATATTGAGCGTGGAATCTAGATTCACGAGCATCTGGTCAGAGCGCGATCGCAATGCCTGCAATTGCTCATATTGAGGATTTGCCAGGGCACCGGGTAGCGGGTCTCCCGATCGGTAAGAATTTGCCCCATGGGAAAGCGCCTGAGCCTGAAGATTACCCAAAGTTTGCCCAATTTGCTGAGACAAACTCTCTTGTAATCGGCTCATCAGCACTTGAACCAGTTCATCAGTAAATTGTTGCGGGTTAGAAGACCGTTGAGCCAGCGCTTGATTTTGTCGCTCAGCTTCTAAATGGCTGAGTTCTTGGGTTAGCAATTCTCGCCGCTGCCGCAAATTTTCTAAATCGGCTTGCATTGGCTGCATAACGCTTGCCCGCAAATAGCTCATCTCTTGCAAAATGGTTTGCATCATTTGCTGAGCATCTATCGCGGGCGATCGCGACCCAGAAGCCCCAGATGGATAAAATTCTGGCGGATAGCCTACAGGTGAGGAATAAGCGGTGTCTTGCCGCAGCCCGTCTACAGGCAACTGCTGCTGAAGCACCACCAGATAGTTACGAACTCGCTCCAAAACCTGCCGCTGTTGAGCAATCTCCCCAGACATGACCCACGGCAAGCGAGAGTTTGCCTTTTGTAAGACGCTGTCAATTTCAGCAATTAAGGCTTGGATTTGATCCTTCTGAGAAGTCACAATGTAGCCCCTGACTAATAAATGAGGAAAGAGAGTACAAGATATAGCGGCATCTTCTGTCCCAGACTATTGAGCAAAATTATTTCAGGACTATGCTCTGGTGAAGCTCACCTTGAAGACCGGAATAATTCTAAAACTCGATAGTATCTGAAACTTGGCATCTGAAACTCGGTAGTAGATGATCAAAACTAGACACTGCCAACACTTTAGTTTGCCCCCTGCCCACGGTTTTTGCTCTATCTTCAAAATGTGTCACAATTCTTGTGCCACAATTCTATTAACACTATCTTGGTGTACAAAGTGATAGAAGTGTACGTCAGGAACCCTGGAAAATAACAATTTTTTGGAAGAACTATCTACCTTAAGCCGACTTAAACCGATGTTCACCCAAATGCGATCGCGCTTGCAAAGTTTTGTTACAACTCATTGAAGATGCCATCCGTAAAAACGGGGTGAACTTGTGAAATGCGCGATGCTGAAAAGTCTCTTTGAGGTTACTTTGTTTGAAGGGGCATTTGAGAAATGCAGGCTTTTGAAAATGCCAAGATTTTATGGGCTTTTGAAATGAATCTGAAATGAACCTAATTGAATGCCTTGAATCCAATCCGAACGAGTAAGCTATTATTTATCCTGACTTGAAATTTATTGCCGTATCCTGAAGTATCGCTGGATGGAAGATCGATTAAGTCCTCGAGATATCCCCGCTAGTATTTTAATTCGCTCCTCTCTATTCTTTGAAGGATTGCCCGAAGCGGCAGTAGAAAGAGCGACAATGAATGTAGTAACCCGCAACCATCCGCCGAATCAAGTGATTTTGTTGGAGAACGATTGGGGAAGTTCTGTCTATTTTATTTTGAGTGGCTGGGTCAAAATCCGTACCTATAATCTGGATGGCAAGGAAGTAACCTTGAACATTCTGGGCAAGGGTGAACTGTTTGGGGAAATGGCTCCCCTCGATGAGGTGCCTCGCTCTACGGATGTGATTACCCTTGCTCCAACGGTGATCGGGAATATGCCTGCTCAAGATTTTGTACGGCTACTCACTACCGAGCCTCAGTCTGGTATTCGATTAGCAAAACTGATGGCGCGTCGTTTGCGGCAAGTCAATCGCCGCCTCCGACTGCGCGAATCGGATAGTGTGTCGCGGGTCGCAGATATTTTGCTATTCTTGGCGGAAGGACAGGGTAAAGTGAGCGCGAGCGGCACGGGAACCGAAATTCCTAATTTGCCCCATCGGGAACTGAGTAGCCTCAGCGGTTTGGCACGAGAAACCGTCACCCGCGTCCTCAGCAAACTCGAAAAAAAAGGGCTGATTACTCGCGATCGCGAATTTCTTTGCATTTCTGATGCCCATGCCCTAGAGCAATTAATGCTGTAGAGGATGCTGTGGAAGATGCTGTAAGAATGGGCAGAGTATCGGGTGTTATAAGGTAAAGTTTTGAAGTTTAAAGTTTGATGACGAACCCTCGTGTACTCTGTTTTGGCGAAATTCTGTTTGACTTTTTGTCAGACCAGCCCGGTTCCCCTTATGAGCAAGTCGCCTCTTGGACTCCCTATCCCGGAGGGGCACCCGCCAATGTTGCCTGTGCGTTAGTTAAACTGGGTACTGCTAGCGGGTTTGTCGGCTGTGTGGGCGAAGACGACCTCGGCAATATCTTGGTGAAGCTGCTGCAAGAAACCCAGGTTAATATAGACGGGGTGCAGCGCCACGCCACCGCGCCCACCCGTGGGGTCTATGTGGTGCGCTCGGAGACGGGCGATCGCGCCTTTGCCGGGTTTGGAAATATCGATACGTCAGAATTTGCCGATACTCAGCTTCAAGCCGATCAGCTTCCCGTGTCATTGTTTAAGACGGCGGAGTTTTTGGTATTGGGCAGTCTAGAAATGGCTTATCCCAACAGCCACGAGGCAACGATGCAGGCAATTCACCTTGCCAAACAGTTCGACACTAAAATTTTGCTCGATGTCAACTGGCGACCCGTGTTTTGGCATGATCCGACGGCGGCTCCCGCCATCATCCATCCGTTGATCAAACAGGCGGACTTTCTCAAATTATCGAATGAAGAGGCGGAGTGGCTGTTTGAAACCACCGATCCAAGCGCGATCGCGGCTCAAGTTGGGACGGTATTAGGCGTGTTGGTGACGGCTGGAGAGCAAGGCTGCGCTTACTGGCTACAGGGTAATGAGGGTAAAATTCCTGCTTTTGCAATTGATGTGGAAGATACCACCGGAGCGGGAGATAGTTTCTTGGCAGGTTTTTTACACCAACTCTGTCAGCAGGGCATTCACAGCCTAAAAGATGCGGATACGGCTCGCGTAATGGTTCGCTATGCCAGCGCGGTTGGCGCAATGACCACCACTCGCCCCGGCGCGATCGCGGCTCAACCGATCGCCGCTGAAGTCGCCGCCTTTTTGCAACTGAATCGTTAGACACTCCCCCTCACCCAAAATTCTTGTCGATGGATTTAGGCGACGATTTGCCGAAGTGGGTAAAGCGAAAGTTTCAGAGCGGCTACCCCAAAGACAACATTATTTTTCAGCGACCCGATCGCGCCATTCACTAGCAAATCGCGGCGAGGTTTAGCGACTCGTTGGCTCCCCCAGGCTGTGGCATCAGACATCAGGTTTTCATGTTCCCTGATCAATTCCTCTCAACTTGGAAAAAAGACAAAAGTATGGATGAGCCAGAATGTGCTGGTTAAAAACAACGTCTCTAGCTCTGAGTGTTTTATGCAGATCCCACGCTAGGTCAACGCAGGTAGGCAAAAGATGAACAATGAATTGCTGAAATGTACCTTGCTGGGCAATCTGTAGGCATATACGCCAGCGATCACTAGATGGATCTCTAGAGAAGCATTTTGACTCATCGTCTTGATTGTCAGCTTTCAACCCGTCTTACATCGCAAGAGTGATGTTCTACAGAATTTTTTTGTTTATCTTAGCTCTTATATGTTGCTATACATTAAGCACTCCAAGTGATTGATAGATTGAGTAGATATATTGAGGCAAGCAAAAAATGATTAGTGATGCTGTTACCCGCTCGAACGATAATCCTAGTGATCCCAGAAATCGGACTGTTGTTCATCCAGTAGAGGATGTCTATAGTGCAAACATAGAAACGCCGATTAATTCATCCGGTTGGACTAAGGCATATTTGAATAGTTTGCCTGCTTACCGGAAAGGCATTAGCGTCTTTCGTCGAGGCGTAGAGGCTGGTATTGCTCATGGAATCTGGATTATCATTCCTTTTGTAACGCTTGGTCCTTTGCGCGACACTCCTAGTGCAAACATAGCTGGACTCGTTTCTGGAATTGGGCTGTTGATCATCTCAACTCTTTTGATCTTTTTGTATGGAGCTAGCAATCCACCCGCACCCACCTTAACGTTGACGACTCCCCGACCTCCCGAAGAGTTTAAGACCTCGGCAGGATGGATTAAGTATGGCAATGGCTTTTTGATCGGTGGAGTTGTTAGTGCAGTAGCGTGTTATTTTTTAATCCAAACCTTTTGGTAATTCATAAGTCATTAATTTATTAATGACCCGCTATCGTTGTTTTCTTCAAACGCTGTCCTGATAAACGTATGGAGTTAGCACTTAGTGGCTAATTCCATCATTTTTATTTCATGAAATTTAAGCAAAGAAATTCAAGCAGAACGGTTTGAGGTTGATTTTAATTTTGTCAGCAATGACCTCTCTCTTTCGATAAATTATTTGCTCTGTCGAAAGCTTCAAAATAAAAGAGCGATCGCCACCGCGTTTTCTTTTCAACGACTAACTCTGGTTAGATTCAGAACTAGAGATTTCTGAAGGGTCGGGGCTATGTCGGTCGATCGCAAATCGCAACAGTTGATGGACTAACTCAGCAAAGGAAACTCCAGCCGCCGCCCACAGTTGGGGATACATGCTGGTTGCCGTAAAACCGGGCAGCGTGTTGACTTCATTAATCAAGATTTCTTGAGTCGATTCGACGTAGAAAAAATCCACTCGCGCCAATCCTGCTCCGTCGATCGCAGCAAAAGCACGAATTGCCATGTCTTGAATTTGTGCGGTGATGGCAGTAGACAAGGCGGCGGGAATAATTAAATCCGCTTTGCCAACGGTGTATTTGGTTTCATAGTCGTAAAAGTCACTTTGATAAGTGATTTCACCCACTGTAGACGCTTTGGGCTGGTCATTCCCTAGCACGGCGCATTCGACTTCACGCGCAACGACCCCCGCCTCAACGATGATGCGGCGATCGTAGGTGGCGGCACTATCTAGGGCGGCTTCTAGCTGAGAGCGATTACGGACTTTTGCAATCCCCACGGAAGACCCCAGATTGGCGGGTTTGATAAAGCAGGGGTAGCCGATCTTGGCTTCAATTTGGTCACACAAGTGGGTGTAAACGCAGGGATCAGACCAGATTTGCGATCGCGTCACTGCCATGTAGTTCACTTGCGGTAAACCTGCCTGAGCAAATATTTGCTTCATCGCAATTTTATCCATGCCGATCGCGGCACCCAGCACCCCCGATCCCACAAACGGCACTTGCATCAGCGTTAGCAAGCCTTGAACGGTGCCATCTTCGCCATTGGGTCCATGGAGCACGGGGAACCAAACATCCACCTGACTGACGGCGGCAGGAAACTGCCAGCGATCGTGAGTCTCTGAACTGACGGTAGCGGGTTCAAGCTGGGATGGAGTCGTGGATTCAAGCACTTTTTCAGCGATCGCACTGCCACACCACACTCCGTTTTTTTGAATATAAAACGGCAGCAACTCATAGCGACTTTGGTTGGCATCGGTGGTGAGTGCTTGGGCGATCGCGATCGCTGAAATGATTGACACCTCATGCTCGCCAGAGCAACCACCAAACAGAAGTCCAACTTTGAGTTTTTGCATAAGGCTCGATCCTAATCTTGGTTTGTCGCGAGGGGGCTGACTTTTCCTGAGGGTTGAGTTTCCCTGCACACTGTTTATGTCTGGTTACAATCCTAGTGCGAAAGGGGGCTGAAGGCTGCTAGGATTGCTCAGCTAATCTAAAAAAAGATTGAAAGAAGCTTTTCGTGCCGTGCAAGTTTAAAAATTGTCTCCTTGGGATGATTGATTGCCCGTCGTTTGCCTACGCTGTAGGGGCAGGGCTGCTCTATGGCAACGAATCCCCCATCGTTTAAACTGGTTTATGGGGTGCAAGATGAACCACAACTGATTGCAAAAGTGACCCATTCAACATGGCGTAAGTATGAGATTGTACAGACCAAAAACCACAGAAAAACCGGAGCTTGATACGTTAGATTCCTGGCTGCTTCACGGTATGGCGTTCGTTTCAGATGGCTCCTATTTGGAAGGCTTAGCTATTTTGGATGAGGCAATTCATCTCCAGCCAAATAATGGTGCCGCTTGGTATCACCGAGGGGATGCATTGGCAAACTTGGGTCGCTATGATGAAGCGTTGGTAAGCTTTGATCGGAGTCTTGCCATTAATTCTGATAATGCTGATGCTTGGGTATTTCGCGGAGTGGTGTTGATTTACTTAGAGCGGTATGCTGAGTCACTTGAAAGCTGCGATCGCGCGATCGCGCTGCAACCCAACAACCGAGAAGCCTGGACTTTTCGAGGAGCCGCTTTACAACAGTTAGGACAGTATAAAAAAGCCTATGCCAGCTATCAGAACGCTACGCATACGAAATAGGGATTAACGATTCACCCCTAATAGGCTAGCAATGAGGGCTTGCTGGGCGTGCATTCGATTTTCTGCCTGATCCCACACTCGCGATTGAGCGCCCTCCATCACGTCATCCGTAATTTCTTCACCGCGATGGGCGGGTAAACAATGCAGCACGATCGCGGATGAATCTGCATGGCTCATCAGTTCATCATTCACTTGATAAGGTTGAAAGATCGGAATCCGAGAGGTTGCCATATCTTCTTGACCCATGCTTGCCCACACGTCGGTGTAGATCACCTGAGCGCCCTTGACAGCCGCGATCGCGTCAGTGGTGGTGGTAATTTCAACGCGATCGCCTGCAATTTTTTTGGCTCGTTGCACAATCACATCCAACGGCTGATACTCATTGGGAGAACTAATCCGCACATTGATGCCTGCCAAAGCACAACCCAGCAACAAAGAATGCGCCATATTATTGCTGCCGTCACCCACATAAGTAAGTGTCACGCCTGTTAGCCCATTAAACGATTCTTGAATGGTTTGCAAATCTGCCAATACCTGACAAGGATGCTCCAGATCGCTCAATGCATTGATGATTGGAATTTTAGAGTAGTGTGCAAAAGTTTCAAGATCGCGCTGATCAAAGGTACGAATTGCCAACACATCGAGGTAGCGATCGAGCACCCGCGCCGTATCCGCTAGTGGTTCTCCTCGGCTCACTTGAGTCACACTGGGATTCAAATCTAGCGCTTGCCCTCCGAGGCGAGTCATTGCCGCAATAAAGCTGACGCGAGTCCGAGTTGATGCCTTATAAAACAGCAGTCCCAACAGCTTGTGACATTGCGGATAGGTTGCGCCTGCCTTGAGTTGAGCCGCAAGATCCAACAAATCTTGTAGCTCAGCCGCTGTCAAATCCGCCATGCTGAGGAAATCTCGTCCTTTCAGTGCCCCCATTCTGCCCCATCCATAATTACTGTGTAAAACCCTAGCAAATCTAAGCCGCGAAGCCTAGCGCGTGTCATCAAACAAAGACTCTGTTTGAGGAGTAGAGAGTTAAAAGTCTACAGACTTTCTAAACTCTTAACTTCTTAACCCCTCAACTTATCGACCAAGTTCACCCGCTGCTAGAAGCGTAGCAAGGAACGAGCGGATCTGTAGGTGGTCGGGTGCAGCGCCTTGTTATGCGGATGTTAGTCAAGTTGAACGACCTTTATGTTGCGCTTTTGGCATATCCACTCCATTGCTGAATCCGTTTTTCTGCAAATGATAACAATTTGAACTTTTGGCACTTCGTATTGAACCGGGAATAAATCTTCTGCTGCTAACGCTTGCCCAATAACCAAGCGGTTTAGGTCACGCTTAACTTCGATTAGCTCCGGTACGCAGTTCCGAATTTGCTCCAGAAACTGCGTTTGATGAGTTTGGAAATGGAGAATCTCCTCACTTTTTATATCGAGTGGAATACGAACGCCGTCAATTCGCCTTGTAGTACATTTCTCCGACCAGAATTGTCGGTTGGGAATTTTGCCAATTGGAACTTCACCATAAATAAGCCCACCAGCTTGAGCCAAATATTGGCGAAGTAATTGAGTTTCTACAGAATCTTTGAGACGAGCCATAGTTCTCTTGATTTCAATATTATGCTGTGCGCACCAGCCTAACAATTATTTGAGTCTTCATTAGGCTCTACACCTGCGGCTTGCAAAGCTGCTTGAGTTTTTTCCTTGTCTAGCTTTAGCACCAGGACTCCTAAGGGAGGCAAGCATAGATCAATCGAGTAGGGACGATTTTGGTATGCCCATTCTTCAGTCCATTTGCCGCCTAAGTTCCCCATGTTGCTGCCGCCAAACTCGCGGACATCACTGTTGAATACTTCTTTATAGAAGCCCAAGAACGGTACGCCAACTCGGTAGTGAGAATGAGGTTGGGGAGTGAAGTTGCACACCACGATCGCAAATTCTTCGTGATCTTTTGCCCAGCGGATAAACGACACCACACTATGGCGGTTATCGCTGCAATCAATCCACTCAAAGCCACCTTGACCGCCAAAATCCCAGGAATAGAGCGCTGGTTCACTGCGATACAACTGATGCAGGGCAATAAAAAAGCGCTTCAACTGTTGATGAGACTCATGCTGGAGCAAGTGCCACTCTAAATCTGCCCAGACATTCCATTCATTCCACTGCCCCAACTCCATGCTCATGAAAATCGTTTTCTTGCCGGGATGGGTAAACATGTAAGCAAACAAACAGCGGACATTTGCCTGTTTCTGCCATTCATCACCGGGCATTTTGCCCACGATCGCACTCTTGCCATGCACAATCTCATCGTGAGAGAGCGCCAGCATGAAGTTTTCACTATGGTGATACATCATGCTGAAGGTGAGATTGTTTTGGTGAAACTGCCGGAACCAGGGGTCCATGTGGAAATAATCCAGCATGTCGTGCATCCAGCCCATGTTCCACTTCAAATTGAAACCTAACCCCCCGACGTAGGTTGGCCAAGACACCATGGGCCAATCGGTGGATTCTTCGGCGATAGACAGAACCCCAGGGAAGTAGCTGAAGATAACGTGATTGGTTTGGCGCAGAAAATCTGCCGCTTCAATGTTCTCCCGTCCGCCATACTGGTTCGCGATCCATTCGCCATCAGGACGCAGGTAGTCGAGATAGAGCATGGAGGCGACGGCATCTACTCGAATGCCGTCGATATGATATTTATCGAACCAGAAAAGGGCGTTGGCAACGAGGAAGTTGCGAACTTCGTTGCGCCCGTAGTTGAAAACCAGCGTGCCCCATTCCTTATGCTCTCCGTTGCGTGGATCGCCGTGTTCATAAAGATGGGTGCCATCAAAAAATGCCAGCCCGTGCCCATCTTTGGGAAAGTGACCCGGCACCCAATCGACCAATACCCCAATGCCGTGTTTGTGACATTCATCCACAAAGTACATGAAGTCCTGGGGGGAGCCAAAGCGAGAGGTGGGGGCATAGTAGCCCGTGACTTGATAGCCCCAGGAACCGTCAAAGGGGTGTTCAGCGACGGGCAACAGTTCTAAGTGAGTAAAGCCCAGTTCCTTCACGTAAGGAATCAGCTTGGCTGCTAGTTCTCGATAGGTAAGAAAGCGAGTATCTGGTTTTAACTCGGAAACCACGACAACGGGTTCGGTTTCACCGTTTGGCAAGCAGGCAGGCTCAGATGCAGCCGCGTGCATCCAAGAACCCAGATGGACTTCATAGACAGAGATGGGTTTGGTGAGTGGATCGACATGGCGGCGTTCTTCCATCCACTCGCTATCGTTCCAGGTGTAGGTGGTGAGATCCGCGACAATGGAGGCAGTTTTAGGACGAGGCTCTTGATAGAAGCCGTAGGGGTCAGATTTGTCGTAAATATGACCTTCCCAGTTTTTGACTTCATATTTGTAGTGAGCGCCAACCCCGGCATCGGGAATAAAGAGTTCCCATACTCCGTTGATGCGCTTGCTCATTTGGTGCTGCCGTCCATCCCACTGGTTGAAATCACCAAGAACGGAAACGTTGCGGGCACTGGGTGCCCAGACTGCAAAATAAACGCCTTTTACGCCGTTAAGTTCGGCTGGGTGAGCGCCAAGCTTCTCATAAATTCGGTGGTGGTTGCCTTCCCCAAACAGGTGAATATCGAGGTCGGTGAGCCAGGGTGATTGGAAGGAGTAGGGATCGTAGGAGACGCGATCGCGATCGCCTTCCTTAATCCGAAGTTGATAATTTGGCAAGTTTGAAGCTGTCAGGGTCGCTTCAAAGAAATGGGGATGATGCGCGGATTGCATCGGCAGTTCTTCTCGTTGCTCTGGAAAAACAATCCAAACAGCATCGGCTTTTGGCTGGTAAACTCGCACGACCCAAACGGTTTTTCCATCTTGCTCGACTTGATGGGGTCCCAACACCTCAAACGGATCATGATGTTGGTTCCAAACGATCCGTTCAACTTGGTCTGGGCTAATCGTTGCTGTCATGAAGCTACCTACCTAAATCCTATAAATTTAATCAGCTTGAAATGTAAAGAAAATATCAATAACTGTAGTAAACCGTAGCAAATGATGGGCTAACTCTCAAATAATTTTGCCGCAACTTCCGTGATTTCCGTAGGGATTCATGGGGAAAACTGCGCTAACGTTTCACGAATCGCCCTCGGCACTTTGGAAATACACTCTTTAAACTGAAAGCGCCCTAACTACCATTTGGCTTGTTAGGGCGATAAGTGACTATATGCTACACCATGCACCATAGAATCACGGATGATTTTAAGTTAATCCCTTAAACTATCCAGATTTAAGTATCCAGATTTAAGCGTTTTTGATTCAGGCGCTTCCTGTAAAGGCAATGTCAGGGAACTTCGCCTGAGCTTCTGCCATGGGGCGTTTTTTGCCTTCCTCTTGCCAATAGTTAATGACCTCAGTGGCTTGATTCAGCAAATCCACGCGATCGACTTCAGAGATCCAGTGTTTTGCTTCCATCTCGGTTTTTAACTGCTCCCACGCATCATTGCGGGGCCAAAAAAAGTAAGATGTCAGCGGGCTTGCTCCCTTGCCCACTACTTGGTCTACCGCTAATGCAACGTTCTCATCTAACCAGAGAACTTTTAATATAAATTGTGCCAACCCAAAAACCTCCAGCGCCAACCCAAAATGGTCAATAATCTACAGCCTTCTATAGTACCTCACTGCTTTTAATCATGCACGATCTTGAATAAATGGCGAATGGCTAGGGGGAAACTTACAGCAGTTTTCGCCCCCCTAGCCCCCCAATTCTGGGGGGAACTAGAGCCAAAGTCCCCCAAAAATGGGGGATTTAGGGGGCTTATAGAGTTTGCAAGCGTGGCACATTCATCTGAAAATGGCTGTAAAAAGCATTAGGAAAACATGTATGACGATTCAAGAGACTGACAGGCTAGTGGCGCTGGTGATATTTGATATTGATGGGGTGATTCGAGATGTGGGTGGGTCGTATCGACGGGCGTTGGCGGATACGGTGGAGCATTTGACCCATGGAGCCTATCGTCCCGTTCCCAGTGAGATTGATGCGCTGAAGGGTGAGGGCATTTGGAATAATGATTGGGAGGCTTCGCAGGAGTTGGTGTTTCGCTATTTTGAGGCGCATAAAGTGGAAATGCCAGCGACCCAAGATACTATCTGGCATGATGATGCGGGTCGGGGTGGAGTGGCGATCGCCTATGACAAGTTGGTGGCGTTTTTTCAGTCGCGCTATCGAGGAACTGAGCCTGATCACTTTACGGGCTATATTTGCCAAGAACCGCTGTTGGTTAAACTTGCTTATTTTGAACAATTAACCGAGGCAAAAATTGGCTGGGGATTTTTTAGTGGGGCAACACGCAAGTCTGCTAGGTATGTGTTGGAGCGGCGTTTAGGGCTTCAGGCTCCGGTGCTAGTAGCGATGGAGGATGCCCCTGGAAAGCCTGATCCAATGGGGCTGTTTGCAGCGGTTTCCCAATTAGAGCCAACCTCTAAAATTCCGGTGCTATATGTGGGCGATACGGTGGCAGATATGTATACGGTGGTGAATGCGCGGCAGCAGCAGGGCGATCGCCCCTGGATTGCAGTAGGCATCTTGCCGCCCCATGTGCAGGAGACAGAATCGTCAAGTCAGCAATATCTCACCACGTTGAAGGCAGCCGGTGCCGATATGGTTTTCTCGAATGTGCAGGAACTTACCTCAAACGCGATCGCAGTCCTATCATCCCAGGTGCGATCGCCTTTTTGATCGCACGGATCGAGCGCTTCACAATTCAGCCTATTTTTGTTTCCCTGCTTAATTAAAGACTTTGCAACCTCATCATATCTACATACTTTATCTACCGTGTTTTAACGGAAGCCCGACCTCTCCTTAACCTTCAAGTGGGATGGTGTCTAAGGGATATTACGTATCACATGTAACAAAATTGTCTGGAAGCGATCGCTCCTCTGCGGCAAGCTTTTTGATGCCTGAAATCATTCATCCACTCTCCAGGAGAACACAGAATCAATGGTTGTTATTAACGGAAAGACTGCTGCTCAACCCTATGTGGTTAACGCTCCTGACGCTCCCGGCTACAACGTCGTACCTCTACTGACCGTAGGCGATGAAGTTCCTTTGCTGTCTGGCTCCAGCCTCGATAGTTTGACTGCTGTTGCAGGCAAAACCTACGCCTTTGCTGGCATTCCTGATGGACTAGGCGTTTACCAAGCAGGCGACAAATACTACGCATTTGTCAACCATGAATTTGGCGAAACTGTTAGTAGCGATATTTCCCCAACTGTTCCTGGCAAAATTATCGGCGCACGGGTTTCTCTGTTTGTTTTCGACAAAGACTGGAATGCGATCGGCGGTAAAAACCTGATCGAAACCGCTGTAGATACCACAGACACCTACAATCTCAACCTGACAACTGGACTCTACACCAGCGCCTCTGGAACCACCCTCGATGCATTTAACCGTTTTTGCTCGGCTTACCTAGCAGAATATGGCTTTGTCGATGGCACAGGCACCGAAGTTCCTACCTTCTTTGCACCTGAAGAGGGCGGCAACACTAGCCGGGGTTGGGCAGTCACTCCTAACGGTATCGCTGTAGCACTGGATGGCTTAGGTCGCTATTCCAAAGAAACCGTGGTTGCGGCTTCTCAATATCGTGGCACCAACTCTGGTACTACGGTTTTGCTCTCCACAGAAGACTTTGCCGACGGTGAAGTTTATATGTATGTAGGTCAACAAACCGCTGCCGACCCCAATGGATTTAACAATGGCGACCTATATGCTTTAAGAGTCGGTACGGCTGACTACACCAGCCCCCTTCAGCAAGGCGTTCAATATGGTGCGACCTGGACAAAGGTTGACAAATCCGTAGTGTTTGACGTGGATGGCAAGCCCCTGGAGTCTGGTGCGGCTCTTAGCGCATGGGTGAATGCATCTGGTCGTTCCACAAACTTTCAACGCCCTGAAGACATTCACGAAGATCCCAACAGCCCCGGCACCTTCTACTTCGTTACCACAGGAACCACCAACGCCAAAAACAGCACCACTACAACCGTTACAAGTCCTGATTTGGCAGATGATCCTTACGGTGCCTTATTCCGCTTTACGCTCAACTCCACCAATCCCGCAGGTGCTATCACCAACTTTGAACAGGTGTTAGTGGGCGGTCCCGGCAAAGGCAATAGCTACGATAACATCGTCGTTACTAAGAACGGTAACGTCCTACTTCAAGAAGACCTAACTGGCTTTGGCAACACCTTAACGGCGGCTGAAAATCGTGAAGCAGGAATTTTCTCCTACAACATTGCTGCTGAAACTATTTCTCCTATCTTCTACTTGAATGAAGATGCGGCTGGACTTCAGTTCAATAACCCCCTCGTCAGAGGAGACTGGGAAACCTCTGGCATCGTTGAAGTAGGTGGCACATCAACAACATCTGGAGCTTACCTGTTTGATGTTCAAGCAGGAACAATTCGCAACGCTAGCGGCAGCACCAGCGTGTTGGGTGGCAACTATGTGACGGGCGGTCAGTTGATTTTGGCATTGCCTACCGCTCAACCGTACGCAGGTGGTGTTGGTAATGACACTATCACCGGAAGCAACGGCAACGATGTGATCAATGGTGGGGGTGGCAACAACATCTTGGCTGCATTGAGCGGCAACGACACCATCATTGCGGGTGCTGGAAACGATACT
>JBGTAZ010000208.1:0-5836 GCA_041749615.1 Leptolyngbyaceae cyanobacterium
CAGCTTGACGGCATAGGCGTTGTTGTAAGACCCAAAGGCGGTGGTGTGACTGGCGGTGACTCGTGATCCCAATCCGCTGCGAATGGCGCAGGCGACAACCACTTCCAAAAAGCGGGATTGCTCATCGTCAATTTCATCGCAGTGAATATCAATCAGGCGATCGTACTGTTGCGCCAGTTCAAAAATGCGATGAACTGATCGCACTCCATCTTCACGGGTAAGTTCGTAATGGGGAATTCCTCCTACCGCATCGGCACCCATTTCCATTGCTTGCTCCATCAAGCGTTCATTTTGAGGATTGCCGTAGATGCCATCTTGAGGAAATGCCACCACTTGCAGGCTGATCCAGTCTTTGACTTCCTCTCGCACCTCCAGGATGGCTTGGAGGGCAGTTAGGCTGGCTTCACTGACATCGGCATGGCTGCGAACGAATAACACACCTTGAATTGCCTGTTGCTTCAGGGTGGCGATCGCCCGATTTTTCACGTCTTCCAGGGAGAGAGTTTGTTTGCGATCGCGCCAAATTTCGATGCCTTCAAACAAGGTGCCGCTTTGATTCCACTGGGGTTGCCCCACGGTGAGCGCCGAGTCTAAGTGGATATGAGATTCCACAAACGGCGGACTGACCAGTTGATGCTGAATCTCCAGGACAAGTTTGGCGGTAGTGGGAAGCTGGGGCGAGATCTCCACAATCACGCCGTTCTCAATGGCAATATCAACCTCTGTAATCACTCCATCCGCTTGCAATAAGCGACAATCGCGCAGCAGCAAATCGTACATGACTATCCTTTTACTTCGTCTGCAAAACTTGCCCACCGGACAAACTCAAACGGACCTGCGATCGATCCCCACAGATGTTCGTCTGTTTCGGGATCACGCCCGCGATCGTGACTAATAAATTTTTCACTGTCAATTTCAAACTCGTTATCCAGGTAAGTGTTTTTCCCGTCACGCACTACAATGCAGGCTTTACCGGGTTGCACTTGCCCTTTGAAGCTATGCCCCGTCCATTCCACTCGCATATTACATCCCGGCATAATTTCTAACCGCTCAGCGGGTAGGGTTTGCAGCCGCTCTAGATCGCGGGATGCGCCAAAAAAATCTTGCCCGTCTCGCAGGGTATAGTGCTCAATTTCGATGTGATCTGCTTGAGCAATCAGCTTCAAAATTCGGAGCCGATAGGGTTGGTTTAGGGCGTAGTCGTAAGCCTGCTCTAAAAATAAACTCACCCCAGAAAGAAGCTCTAAGGGGAGAGGGCGGATACAAACGCGGATATGAGCAAAAAAGGGAGGATTTTCAAATGCCTGTGCTTGATTGCTAAAGTCGGCTGCCATCAAGCTTGCCAGAGTTTTTACATCAGTGGAATGAGTCATGGGGATCAACGAAGAACTAAGAATGTTCTTATTCTAAAGGGAGCGATCGCCGACAGAGTAGCACTGGACAGGGCGCATAGTGAATCGCGTAATCTTCAGGAATGCTAAGGCGAGTATTTCGCAGTGCCGGACGTGAATCTTCACCGCGGCGCGCATTACGAAAAGCTTGTAACGGCGATCGCAGGGTTCTCCGGCGGGGATCGCATCCTAAAATTAGCAAGTCTGCACCGAGTTCTTCAGCCAAATGACAGATCGTTGGACCGGGATCACCCGATTGTAGGCGGATTTGTATATCGATGTTTGGCAGGGAAAGAGCAGCTTGTGCCTGCTGAAGTACCTGCTCACCTGCTTCATGTTGGGCATCTTGCAGCGATTGGTTCAATTGCCAACTGGGATTGGGCGACACAAACGGACCAATCAAATAGTTAGAATTGACCGGGATTTGAACATGAACCAGCGTAATCCGCTGGATGCCCATGGGGATCAGTTGCCGAACCGCCGCGATCGCCTGTTGTGCTGCGGCTGAGCCATCCACCATCACCATCGCATGATGCAATCTTTCTCTGGGCGATGCAGTTGGGCGAGCAATTAGCACACTACACGGGGCGTAACGGGCGATCGCTGTCGCAACGCTCCCCAACAGCAGTTCTCTTGCGCTGCTAGCGCCACGACAGCCCAACACAATCAGCCCTGCATTGATAGTCTGAGCGTAGTTCAAAATTTCTGTGGCAGGTTTGCCTTGGCGAACTTCTAGCGCCACAGATAAATTTGCTGGAAAAGCAGGACGAACCAAAGCCGTCAGACTTTCTAAGGAAGGGATGAATTGATCTGATTTTTTAGTTTGAGCGGCTACATCCGACATTAACGCCTCGGAACGGGTAGGAGGTGCAGCTTTTTTTCTCAAAAGATTGTTAGAACGACTAGAAGATCGCGGTAAAACAGTCAGTGCAGTTAACAGCGATCGCCCCTCTCCATCGTCATAGCCTAAAAACACGGGCACCACTAACTGCATCAATCGCTGTGCAAACTGAGCGCTAGGCGATCCATCGGTTGCCAACAGCAGCGGTGGAGACAAAACTGGAGAAGTCACTGGGATCATTACTTGTGCTCAAGTCCTCACTCTATAGTAGGGGATAGGTGTCAGGTCGTAGGTTTCGGGTGTCAGGTTTCGGGTGTCAGGTTCCGGCTTTCGGATGGCTGGATTGCAGAAAAGAAAAAATGTCGCTTTTTCTCAATCGCCCCTCGCCCTTCGCCTTTTAATTGTGACAAACCATACAGAGCGTGAATCAGAAAGGAAAAGTTGAGTAAGATAAGTCCAATGTCCAGATAGGTGATGATGAAGGTTCTAATACTCGCCTGGGAATTTCCGCCTCGGATTGTCGGGGGAATTGCTCGACACGTGGCAGAGCTTTACCCAGAGCTAGTAAAGCGGGGTCACGAAGTTCATCTGATCACGATCGAGTTTGGTCAGGCTCCCCAATACGAAATTGTGGATGGCATTCACATCCACCGGGTTGCTGTGGCTGATAGCCATGACTTTTTCCACTGGGTTGCCAACATGAATCAGAGTATGGGGCACCATGGCGGCAAACTGCTGGAAGAGGGTGCCTTTGACCTGATTCATGCCCATGATTGGCTAGTGGGGGATGCCGCGATCGCGCTTAAACGTGCCTTCAAACTTCCCTTGGTTGCGACCATTCACGCTACAGAATATGGTCGCTGCAACGGGATTCATTCCGAGCAACAGCGCTACATCAGCAGCAAAGAAGCCGATCTTGCCCAAGAAGCGTGGCGGGTGATCGTCTGCACCAACTACATGAGGCTGGAAGTAGAACGGGCGCTGGGCGTTCCTTGGGACAAAATTGATGTGGTCTACAACGGCATCCATTTAGAAAGTAAGCGACACGCCCATCCTTTTGATGTCCAAGCATTTCGCCGTTCATTTGCAGAAGATCATGAAAAAGTTGTGTACTACGTGGGGCGGATGACCTACGAAAAGGGGGTTTCTGTCTTGTTAAATGCCATTCCCATGGTGAACCGCGTATTGAGCGATCAGGTGAAATTCGTGCTAATTGGCAGTGGTAATGTAGGCGACTTAAAACGGCAAGCAGCCGACAGTGGGATTTGGCATAAGTGCTACTTCACAGGTTTCATGTCTGACGAAGATTTAAACAAGTTTCGGATGATTGCGGATTGTGCTGTTTTTCCCAGTTTGTATGAACCCTTTGGCATTGTCGTTTTAGAAAACTTTGCCGCTCGTGTGCCTGTCGTGGTCTCTGACACAGGCGGATTTCCAGAAATTGTTCGTCATGGAAAAACAGGGTTGGTCACTTACACCAACGATCCTCAATCCTTAGCCTGGGGGATTTTAGAAGTTTTACGAAACCCAGAGTTTGGTCAATGGCTCACCAAAAATGCCTATGACGATTTGGATCGTCGATTCGCTTGGGCTAAGTTAGCGCAGCAAACCGACGCAGTATATGGACGAATTCTTCATGAACGGGCACAGGTTGATTGGTAAGGCTTTTCAGCATGATTTATTCGGTATATAGCAAGAAGGTCTAGCCCATAAACGAAAAACAGTGTAGAAATAAGAGAGCGATTAAGCAAAAACTAGACAATTTGTCTGTTTTTCGATTGTAATTAAGATTTTTGCGAGGAGTTGATCCCATGAATATGCGAATTTTGTCCGTATTGGGCACCGCTAGCCTAGTTGCTAGTGTTGCATTACCTGCCGTTGCAGTTCCCAAAGCAGTGACCCCCGTTCTGCCTAGAGAATCTGCTACTGGAGTTCTCTTCCACACATTGCCTACTCCTCCGGTTCATCCGAATGCTTTCACGTTGCCCATTGATGTTCAGATTGTGAAGAACGACACGATCACTTCTAATACCCCTATCACTGACAAGAATGGTATTGGCAGCGATATCAAGGTTTGGGGCGCAGAAATTCAAAAAGCTATGTATGCTCGTCCTAAGCTAGTTCGTGTGGTTGGCAAGGATGCAGTTCCTTTCGTGATCAATGGCGATGAAGGCGCAATCGTGCTAAATGCAAACGGTCGCGCTGTTTACGCTCCTTAAGCTCTCGCTTTATTGCCAATTTGGCGATCGCTTAGTTGCGTGTTGAAGTTTGAGATAAACCTCTCGCTGTTCTGCTTCTTGATGCTTTTCTGATCAAGATTGGAACTAGCGAGAGGTTTTTATTATTAGCGGCTCCAGGAAAGTGACAAACGGAATAGGCAGCAGGCTGAAAAATTGCGACTGAGAATATCCCAGTACCAGGAGAAACACAAATGGAAGGGGAATGGGTGCAATGGCTACGAGACAATACCTTATTTGAATCGTTATCAGAGGTCGTGCTAAGCGCTATCGCGCAGGTGATTCAAACCGAAACGGTGCCGGAAAATCATCGCCTGATCGTGGAAGATCTTCCCCCAACTGACTTCTACATCCTGCGATCGGGGCGATTAGAAAGCGATCGCACCCGCAAAACCGCCGTTGACAACGCCGTCAGCCTATTGCCCGGTTCTGTGTTTCCCCTAAAGGAATTGCTGTTAGATCAGCCGGCTGAGCAAACGGTGATCACCTTGTCAGAGTGTGTGCTGTGGAAAATTCCACGGCAAGATTTCTTACAGCTTGTCCAGCAATATCCTGAAATTTCTCAAACGTTTTCTCGGCAGTTGGCGATCGCCCTTGACCAAGTTTCGGCTCAGCTAATCTATGAACGAGACCGCCAAGCGGCTCTGCGTCCCTATCTCATCCCCAAAGTGAAACGAGGGATTGTCGGCACCAGTCGCTATGCGGTGCGCCATCGCCAGGAAATTCGCAAAGCATCGGGCGATCGCGCGTCAGTGCTGATTTTTGGGGAACCAGGTTTAGAAAAAGACAATACAGCGGCGCTGATTCACTTTGGGTCGAGCGATCGCCATGAACCGCTGATTAAAGTCAACTGCGATACCCTTCAGGCAAATGGGGTAGATCTCTTTGGGCGAGTCGGTGGCAAACCTGGACTGTTGGAATGGCTAGGCACGGGTTCCCTCATGCTCAACAACCTCCAAGATTTGAACCTGGAACTGCAAAAAAACCTGGTTACCCTATTAGAAACTGGCGAATATACTCCCGTTGCCCGTGAAGGAGAAGCCCCGCCTGCGCCTCTGCACTGTGCAGCCAGAATTCTGATGACTTCCGAGCGCGTGTTGCCGACCCTCAAGCGCCAAGGCTTAGTAGGACATGTGATTAAGCTTTCCCCTCTGCGAGTGCGTAAAGCAGACATCATTGCCCAGGTGGAATATTACCTCAGCTTATTGTGTCGGGCGAGGAGCGTTCCTAAGCCGACTCTAACGCCTGAAGCCATTCGACGGCTTCAAGGCTACGACTTTCCAGGCAATTTGGCAGAACTGCAAGCCATGGTGGAACGGGCAGTCATTCAACTCAATGGTAGCAATGAACTCACCGAGGATGTGTTT
>JBGTAZ010000209.1:0-26211 GCA_041749615.1 Leptolyngbyaceae cyanobacterium
GGTGAGGTCATCATAGAGCGGATAGTCATCGGGCAGATACCCAATGTGCCGCTTGATTTGAGCATTGCTTTGATCTCGCAGTAGGCGTTCTCCATTGATAAAGATTTCGCCCGTTGTGGGATCTTCAGCGGCGGCAAGCAGTCGAATTAAGGTGGTTTTGCCTGCCCCGTTTGGACCAATTAGCCCATACACTTCGCCCACTTCAACGTTTAGATCAATTTCGTGAATCGCCCGATGGCGATCGAACTGCTTGGTCAGCCCATGGGTAGAAATTGCGAGGTCTTTCACCATATCAAAAGGTTGAAAAGTTAACGATAGCCTAGCTTGTCTCTACAAACTTTGGCATCGCCATTTCGGAAATTGAAACAGAGCCGCTGACTTTGACCAGATCTCATCAGATGGCAACTTCTCTAATCTCAACGGGCACACTACGGGTTGACATTGCTTAACAAGGAAAGGACGTGATGCCCACGGTATTCGATCATCTTTTGTCGGAATCTTTTGTGCCCCACGGGCACTGTTATCTCTGGAAGCCTGAACTCGTTTGGATGAATGTGATTTCGGATGGGCTGATTGCGCTGGCATATTATTCGATTCCGATCGTGCTGCTTTACATTGTTCGTAAGCGGGGTGACATTCCTTTTGATTGGGTGATTTGCTTGTTTGGCGGATTTATTATTGCCTGCGGCACAGGTCATTTGCTGGATATTTGGACGTTGTGGCATCCAACCTACTGGCTTTCTAGCAGCATCAAATTGCTTACGGCTGCAATTTCCATTGGTACAGCGATCGTTTTAGTGTCGCTAATTCCCAAAATTTTACAATTGCCTAGCCCTGGTCAAATGGCAGCAACAAACCAACGACTAGAAAATGAAATTTTGGAACGGCAAGAAGCAGAAAAAGAATTAGAAAAAATTCACCAGCGCTTGAAGTTTCACGTTGAGAATTCGCCCTTGGCAGTGGTGGAATGGGATCAAGATTTTCGCATTCAAGGATGGTCAAAACGGGCAGAAGAGTTGTTTGGCTGGAATGCCACAGAAATAATTGGATTGTTACCCCGTGATCTAAAGTTTATTCATGAGGCAGATGCGGCGATTGTCGGTGGAACGATCGCCCGGTTAATTGATGGCAGCACTCCCCGAAACTTTTGCCAAAACCGCAACTATACTAAGGCGGAAAGTGTTGTTCATTGTATGTGGTACAACTCAGCCCAATTTAATCAGGCAGGGCAGATTGATTCGACATTATCGCTAGTCCTTGATGTGACAGAGCAGAAGTTAGCGCAAGAATCACTGCAACAATCTGAGGCAGAATTAAGGCAGCGATCGCAACAATTAGAAGACACCTTACAAGAACTACAGCAGACTCAAAGCCAACTGATTCAAACAGAAAAAATGTCCAGTTTGGGGCAACTGGTTGCAGGGGTTGCCCATGAGATTAATAATCCTGTCAATTTTATTTTTGGCAACTTAGCTCACATTAATAATTACAGTCGCGATCTGATAGGGTTGGTAAAACTTTACCAAATGCATTATCCAGATTCTGTTCAAGAAATTCGCGATCGCATCGAAGAAATTGAGCTTTCTTTTCTTCAAGAAGACTTACCTAAGATTTTATCTTCTATGAGAATTGGCGCTGACCGGATTCGCCAAATTGTTCTATCTTTGCGAAATTTTTCACGTCATGATCAATCTGCCATGAAGTCAGTTGATATTCATGAAGGAATCGACAGCACCTTGCTAATTTTGCAACACCGCCTCAAAGGAACAGCCGATTATCCAGCAATTGATGTGATTAAAAACTATGGAACATTACCTTTAGTAGAGTGCTATGCAGGGCAACTAAACCAGGTATTTATGAACTTATTAAGTAATGCAATTGATGCGTTAGGAGAAGGAATAGAAGTTAAAAATTTGGCATCTAAAACACGCCTTAGTTCTCAACTTTCAGTTTCTAAGCCTTGCATTTCGATCCATACTGAACTGGTCGATAATACCTATGCAGCGATCCGGATTGTAGATAATGGCGTTGGAATATCAGAATCAGTGAGATCGCGGTTGTTTGATCCCTTTTTTACCACTAAGCCTATCGGCAAAGGCACTGGATTGGGGCTATCGATTAGTTATCAGATTGTTGTCGAAAAACATGGTGGCAGTTTGGCATGTACCTCTAAGTCGGGGCAAGGCACCGAGTTCACCATTCAAATTCCCCTCCACGCCCAAAAAACTAAACTCACTCCATTAACTGGGGCTGCGAACCAGTCGGTTTGGATGAATCGCAATGCAAAAAACCGCGATCAGAAAGGCGATCGCGGAACCTAGGGCGCTAACGGTGGGCGAAATTGTCCCGATTTGGCGAATCAGAATGCCAAAGAAAGTACTTGCTAAAGCACCGCCACCAAAAAATAGACCCACGCCTAACCCTGCTCTGGCAGGTGGAACTAGGGTTAGAGCATAGGGAACAGTGCCATTGGCGATCGCGCTCCAGGCAACTCCCAGGAGGATGACTAGGGTAAAACTAGCCGAAGCAGCGTAGGTGACAGAGAGCAACCCCAAGGAAGCCGCGATCGCCCCAATTGCAGTCAGCATGGAGCGTTGATTCCCCCACTTGCTGGCAAGAAGACCCAAGGGGAGGATCGTGATCAAATGGGCGATAGTGAACACAATCAGCAGTAACGGTGCCGTAGAGGGCGGATTGGCAGATTTGAGTAGCGATCGCAGGAGGGTCACTGCCAACGAGATCGCCGCACCTGTACTAAATATCAATCCTAAATTTGGCGTTGTTAAATGCAAGTATGATTTTTGACTGTAGGGGTAGGTCTTGTGCCTACCCTGACGTAAGTGGAGGGCAACCACAAGGGATTGCCCCTACAAATTTCCTCCCCAGATTCAGCAATGCCCTAAATTTTTCATGAGGAGGGGAGCGTCTGCGGAGATCCTGTCGGCGATCGGTTGAGCCTGGGCATTGACGAATCGCAACACCGTTGCCGCCAGCAGCAGCACAATAAACCATTGAATAGCAATGGGCGATCGCGATGAGTGCATCATGATGAGTTAGTAAATCATTCATGCTTATGGGTTACTGTCAGCCCCATATAGGGCATCCTAATAACGGTTACATTTACAATCTCATCAATCTGGCATCTCCACACTTTTTATAGGCTAACTGTAGGATTCTTTGTGGTCTGGAAACACACTATGGCGTTTGAAAAGCATCAACACATTTTGAAACGTCTCCACAAAGTCACCCGAAAACGGCACCGCGTCATCCTAACCGCATTGGGCGTGGCTAGCTGTGTCATTGCAGTGCGCTTCATGGGACTGCTGCAAGGATGGGAACTCGCAACCTACGACCAGATGATGCGGATGCGCCCCTCTGAGCCTCGGGACGATCGCATTGTGATTGTCACGATTGACGATTCAGATTTACGTCAAATCGGCAAATATCCGATTCCCGATGCCGCGTTGGCTAAGCTCCTGACAATTTTGCGAACCGCGCGTTCTCGTGCCATTGGCTTAGATATTTATCGAGATTTACCCGTTGCACCGGGACATCAAGACTTGTTGCAAGCCTATCAGCAGAATCCCAATTTAATTGGAATTGCTTACATTGCCGATCAAGACAGCCCAGAAATTCCCGCGCCCTTTTCTCTCAAGCGGCTGAATCAGGTTGGGTTTAACAATTTGGTGCATGACCAAGATGACAAGGTGCGCCGAGGATTGCTCTATTGGAAACCAGAAGATAAGCACCCGGCGCGTCAAAGTTTTGCGTTGGCGTTGGCGCTTAAATATTTGCAAATGCAGGGCATTAAGCCTAAAGCGGCTGCCGACCAATCGGGCAACTTGCAACTGGGCAATGCCATCTTCCGGCGCTACACTGCTCACGATGGAGCCTACATCTTGTCGGATGATGGCGGCTATCAGATTTTGCTCAATCCTCGCGGACCCGCCGCTAGCTTTCGGCAGGTTTCGGTTACCGAAGTCCTAGCCGGAAAGGTTTCCCCAGAAATATTTCGCGATCGCATTGTATTAATCGGCTACACCGCCGTTAGCGTCAACGATTTTGTCTTCACCTCCTACAGCAGCCAGTTGATTGGGGCACCGCGAGCGATCTCAGGCGTAGAATTTCATGCTAACTTTATTAGCCAAATCATTGGCGCGGCAAAAGATGGACGGATGTTGATCAATAGTTGGTCCGATCCGTTGGAATGGCTATGGATTCTTGCCTGGGCAGGAGTCGGGTCAATCATTAGCTGGCAACTACGATCGCCGCGCCTGTTTACGGTAGGAATTGCGATCGCAGGCACCAGTTTAGTGCTGATTGCCTACGGTTCCCTGCTCATTGGTTGGTGGATTCCCGTGGTGTCGCCGCTGGTGGCAGTGACCGCCTCCGCGATCATCATCATTGCCCATATCGCCCGTGTGCAAGAAGAACTGCGGCGCTCTAAGGAATTTCTCAATACGATTATCAATACGATTCCCGACCCTATTTTTGTGAAAGATCGCAGCTATCAATGGGTCGTGCTGAATGAAGCATTCTCAAAGCTTTTAGGCTATCCCCTTGCAGAATTAGTCGAGCAGTCGGACTACGATGTGTTTCCGAAAGCGGAAGCCGATATTTTTCGGCAGCAAGACGATACGGTGTTTCGCACCGAGCAAGAATGCCAAAACGAAGAAGCTTTTACCGATCGCAGTGGCTTTACCCACCACATCGAAACCAAGCGATCGCTGCATAAAGATGCGGCAGGGAACCGCTTCTTAGTGGGCATCATTCGGGATATTACCGAACGTAAACGCACGGAAGAGGAACTGAAACGCACCACCGCTGAACTGGTGCAATCCAATGCAGAACTTCAGCGATCCGCCACCCAACTCAACCATGTTGCTAACCACGATTCCCTCACCGGGTTACCCAATCGCAAGCTATTTCACGAACGTTTTGCCCAAGCGATCGCTTGGGCACACGAACAAGACCAACTGGTTGCCTTGCTTTTTCTCGATCTAGATGGCTTCAAACAAATCAACGACACCAAAGGGCACAACATTGGCGATTTGTTGCTCAAAGCCGTGGCTCGTCGGCTGACGGGCTGCTTGCGGGGTAGTGACACTGTGGCTCGACTCGGTGGCGACGAGTTTACCGTTATTTTGCCGGGAATTCCTAGCCCAGAAGATGCGGCTAGAGTCTCAACCAAACTGCTCACCACGCTGGCGAAACCGTTTGAACTGGACGGGCATCTCATATCCATCACCAGCAGCGTGGGTATTAGCCTCTATCCCCACCAAGCCTCCGACTTGGAAACGTTGTTAAAAGAAGCAGACAACGCCATGTATCGGGCAAAGCAATCCGGCAAAGGACGCTATGAGTTCTCTTTAGTCCCAAGGGAAATGGGTTAGAGGACTGTTGCACCTTAATCTCTCCCGACCCCTCGCTCAGACCCAATCCCCGTAACACTTCTACGCACTTGCGCCTAATAGATAAAAATAGGGAGAGGGCTAGGATCAGGGTCATTGCGTTATTTTCACTTCCCTCTATATAATGAAGGACTGGAATAAACCGAAGATATGAAAAGCTGGAGGCTGCTATGGGTCGCAGATGTGAATTAACTGGAAAAAAAGCAAATAACGCCTATGCGGTCTCTCACTCTCATCGCCGCACCAAAAAGCTGCAAGGCGTAAATTTGCAGTGGAAGCGCGTCTGGTGGGCAGAAGGAAACCGCTGGGTGCGTCTACACCTTTCGACCAAAGCCATTAAAACACTAGAAAAGAAAACCATCGCTGCCTTTGCTAAAGAAGCTGGCATAGACCTTAACAAGTATTAACGCAGGGTGAACGCGATCGCATTTTTCTGAAAGGACGTACATCAGTGCGTCCTTTTTCGTTTTTCGCTTGTGAACTAGGTCACACAGAAGCAATTCACAGAATTGTTATATTAGGTTGATAGATTTTTCACACAGAGTGGGTAACATGGCTGCATTGCGGTGTGATTGTCTATATTTCTTTCGCAGCCGTTTACATCTCTGTTTCCTAAGCCCTGTTCCCTGTTGCCCTAAATTCAACTTTCATCTTGCTTTTTGATTGAAAATTCCCTGATTGATTCGTTGAATTATTCGTTTCAAGTAGCCTGGGAAATCGGTGGCTTTTCCAAAAACTCGTTCATAATTTACTAGATTTGGAACCTATCCGGTTTCATTGATTTTTTGTTGGTAGCCACAACCGCATAAAACCTGACAAATTCTAAGAATTAAAGATCACTACCCTCGCTCTTCCCTACTCTCTCCTTCTCGTCACACACCTACCCTCAGGACGCAGCCATGTCAGATCGCAAGTTAGCCAAAAAACTTCAACCCCTCCTGAAACAGGTTTGGAAGCTCTCCCGCCGCCTGAACAAAGCCATGGTGAACTGGCTGCTGCGAACCATCTTTTTGCTCAACCGCCGCCCCCGTGTTGCCGGATTTGTGTTGCCCACCACGGTTTTTCTGATTTTGGTGGTAGCTCTGACGGTGGGCGCACTCACCTTCCGGTCGTTCAACAGCACTACCCGCACCATTGGCAACGTCCAAAGTCGGGAAATTTATAATGCGGCGACCCCTGCAATTGACCGCGCCCGCGCCAAGCTCGATTACCTGTTTGGTAAAGATAACCGCCTGCCTAGCGGCACTCCTTCCGAAGAAGTAATTATCGGCATGTTGCTAAATGAAGTAAGTCGTCCAATTGGGTTAGCAGCAATCCCTCCAAAGTTGCCCATTTTGACTCCAGCAAATCCTTACAAGCTGGATGATGAAACTCGAATTGATATTAATGGAGATGGACTCCTTGACAATGCCTGGATATATCAAGAGGGTCTGGCTGATGATAGGAAGGCGATCGTCTATTCGATCAACTTTTCCACCCCTGATGATCCTGATCCCACTGATAACGACGAACAAGGTCCTGTGTCCTTGCTCAAACTGGATGATCAGCAAAAAGCAGACGGCAATGCAGATGGTCCCTATGTCCGCTCTGGTCCGCAAAGCAACAGTTCGGCGGTCAAATGTCGCACCAAAGGCGGCGGCTCCAAGGTGGAAGGAGGCTGGTTCCAAGATGTTTCAAACACCTCTATCTTGCGGAAGCGATTTCAGGTGGATGCCTTCGTGGTCAACCAAACCAAGCTGAAAGCAGGCAACCCCGTTAACTTCACCACTCTAGAGTTTTTGCAAGATTACAAGCTAGACCGGGGCAACAAATGGGGAGCTTGGTTTAAGTATGACCTGGAAGCTGTTTCTGGGGCACCGATGAACTGGAACGGTGCCATGCACAGCGAAGGCAATATTTTTATTGGGCGGGATGATGGCGGTATTTTTAACAGTTTCTTGATTAGTGCCACAAAGTCTTGCCTGTTCAAACCCGAAAGCAACTCAGAAATTTCGGTGCGAGAGTTTAAGATCGATGACACCCTTAGTGCAGATGATCCGAAGCAGATCAATGGCAAGGTTCCTTTTAAGGGCATCATTGCAGCGGCGGAGCTAGGACGTAACACTGAATATAAAAGCAACCAACGGGTTGATAAATATAACGGGGGCACCTATCAACAGAACCAAATTGATACTGGCAAAGACTGGGCAACGGAATCAAAAGATGTGATTGGCATCTCTACCGATCCGGTGAAGCTGCTGACCGAAGATATTCAGCAGGCGAGATCGGCGGATGTCACGAATTTTGGGGCGATCGTTAACCCCCTTACCCCAACCGAATTTAATCCGGGGCGGTTTGCCAGCAACCCCACCAGTAATCAGCCCTATGTGGATGACACCTATCGGGCAGACAATCGCTATGGTCCGAAAGTGCGTTACAACAAGGCGAATAAAATCCCTGCGGGCAGCAAAGTTGGTGACAATATTGCAGGTTTCGCCGACCTGACCAATGACCCGCCCACCAGCGGCATTCTTCCGGGGTTAGATGGATATTGGGAGCGCCGCACCTTCAAAGATTCAGATACTTCATCTTCCAAGGTTTACACGGGCGGCATGAGAATTTTGGTGGGCGAACGCCTGGAACTCGGCAACCCCTACGGCTGGGTCGCCCCCCAAGATCGCCCTGATACTACTGCCCAAGTTTTAACTGCCACCGCTATCACCGCTGGAGACGGAACCTTTGATGACTTGAGAGACAAAAATTACGCTTCTGTGCCAGTTACGAATGCCAACCTAAGTAAAGATAACAGTGATGATCCCGGCGATCCGCTTTATCCTGCTTATGCGACGGATTATGCGGGAACGCCAAACGCCAGCCGTAAGCATGAAATGAAACAAAGACGGGCGTTGCGAGATAATTTAGCCGCAGTGCAAGCGTCAGCGGTCTACCACTATGGCATCGAGGATGGGCGCACTCCTGCCGCTTGCCTAGTAACAACGGCTCATCCAGGTTCACCTGAGACTCTGCGGCGATCAGTAGACTTCACAAAAATTGAGTTTAAAGATAGAGCCGGAAGAACTCAAACGTTGCTAACCGATTTCTTCTATGGAAAAGGCACCAATGGTTGGGAATTCAAGCCGCCAACAACTGCCCAATTGCAACCAGGACAACCCTTGGGTAATGCCTTAGCAAATTTAGCAAACTTTGCGGGAGACTACGATCCCGCAACTAAAGTTGGAGGTGCGTTTCCGCCCACTCAAGATGGAACTATCCATCCCGATCCTACTCTGACGATGTGGGGAAACTTTTCTAATCTCAAACGCGCCATAACTGCTGGCAACAATAGCCCAGCCGATCAAGCCTATCTTCAAACGGCTGGCTGCACCTTGGGAGCGTTGGCATACAACATTGACCAGGTGCAAAAATTTGACACCTCTAGCACATCGGGAAATGGGGCTGACTTAAACAAATTAGGGCAAGAGATGTTTAAGCTCATGGATGGAATCTCTACACCTACAAATCTTGAAGTGCTCGATCCAGTTCCTGCAACCTATAATCCTCGTGACTATGATCGTGTAACGCCAGATATGTTTTTGACTAAGTTGCCCGATGCTTTAGCGAGGACTGCTTATTCGGCTGCAAAGCAAAAACAATTGCTGGATATGGCTTTTCTAATTCATGAAAAGTTTCAGATTCGCAGAGATAGAACCTACGGCTTCCGTCCTTCTCCCGCTGCCAACACATGGAACTACAATCCTTATGCTGTAGAGCTTAAGAATAGTCAAATCACTTTGTGGTCGTCTGCCTGCGATCCAAATACGTTTGATGTTTATACTCCGGCGAATACCCTGGTTCCAACCACAGATCCTGATGAGGGCGCTGACCCTATAGAAGCCGCTCTCCAAAAACTTCCTCCAACACCATCAGACCCACCACGACCGAGCCTTGCTTTTTCCAATAAACAAGCAGCCCGTCGTCTAGCTTTATCTAGACTATGTGGCACCGTCATCCCTCCCGGCTCGGTTCATGACTTCCCTGGAGACTATAACTACCCAGCCCGAAATGATACTAGTGGCGGCATTACCAATCTGCCACAAACCTCCGCTGGTGCGCTGGTTACAGAAGCAAGTGAGAATAATCCTGCACTTAAATTTACCGATGTGCCATCTGACTACGGCACTAATAAAACCACTTTTTCCACAGCAGGTAACCCTCTAAATACTGCACCCTATAATGATGCTACTGTCCCACTTTACAAACGGGCTTTAGTTGCTCCTAAGTTTCCTTCGCTTTACTACATTTTCCCAGAGTTCGACCATGACCAAACGGGGCTAGACGACACCGCCACCTCTGGGGTGGATCATCGCCAACCTGGTAAAGCTGGCTTTAACCTACTTGCAGCTTTTCAACCTTGGACTGAACCTTACATTGATAAAACTAAAGGTCTAACTAATTCGTACACGCCAGTTAGCGCTACCCCCGTAGCTAAGAAAAGTCTACCTCCCTACACAGCAAACTTTGGAGCTTCAGGGGCTTTCACAGGTGCAGGATCTTTACCCAATCTTGCAAAATTCGCCTATACTTCTTTGCCAGCTTTTCCAGTAGCAGATACTTCAGTTGCGGATGCGGCATTAGACCCCACACCCATAGGAGATTGGGTGCTGCCAACGAGCGCGACTCCGGCTGCTACTGACCCCAGTCCTAACCGCATCATCGATCCCGATGGCACGATTCAAGCCATTCCCTTCCAAGATAAAGTGGCGTTCAATGGGCGGGAGTGGTTGCCTGCCCGTGTGTTGGATATTGACCTAGATATGCTGCGGAAATCCGGTAAGAACGTTGGTAATGATACCTGGCTCCCCGTCACGGGTCTTGTCTACGCCTTCCGCGAAGATGCGGTGCGCGAAGATGCGATCGCGCGACCCGCTGGCGGCATCTTCACCGATGCCCGAACCCCAGGCGCAGAAACCGACCCGCCGCTGAATGCAATCTTTAACGTTTCAACCAAGCCCGTAGACTACATTGCTGACCCCGATCGCCGTCCCCATGGCTTCCGCCTCCGCAATGGCGCAATTCTTAAGCGCGAAAGCTCCTCGATTCCCAATGATGACAACTTCCACGGACTGTCCTTTATCTCCGACCAACCTGTTTACATCATGGGCAGCTTCAACCTACACCAAGAAAACCCCGGTGGTCCACGGCTAGAAGAATTTAAGGTGCAATTGCCAGGGACTCCGGGAGCCTACGACAGTGGCACCTTTTATGACAATCGGGATGCCAGCGACCCTGAACCCAAGTTTGCCGACCCCGATCAAGATTTGTGGCGACCCTCTGAGATTTTGGCAGATAGCGTTTCAATTGTGAGCGATCGCTTTTGTGATGGCAGCGCGATCGATACGTTCATGACAGCAGGTCCACGTCCAAACGCTAATGAGGGCGGGATTGACGAGAACACGAACAGTTCTAGTAATCCTGATGCCAAAAAGATTTACACAAACGGCACAAAGAAGGGTGCAGAAGTCTACAACGATACAAATAAAGCGTTATTTGGCAGTGTTAATGGTTGCCTAAATAGCAACGCGGAGGGAGCAACCTCTTTTCTAAACCAGAACCGTCCTCAGAAGCCGTTGGCTAGGGGCTGGGATTGGGTCAGAGAAAATCCAGGTGATTCGATTTTTTCGCCCGTCAAAATTTCTCGGAATGGCAATGGGTTAATTGCCAAAGCAACTTCGGTGCCTGTGGAATATAGCTCTACCAACGACACAGATATTCGAGGTGAATACATGGACAACAAAAGCTCTAGTAATAGCGGCGCACGCACCCTTCAAAAGATTCCCCAAAATCAAGAAACAGGTGTGAACGTCATCATGGTCAGCGGCGTGGTGCCTGCTCAAAAATTCCAGGGCTATGGAGCCTTGAGTAACTTCCCCCGGTTCCTCGAAAATTGGGATGATGGTAGGAGTAGCCTTCGCTTCTCTGGCTCATTCCTGCAACTCAACTTTAGCAACTACGCGACTGGTCCCTTTGATGACGATAGCTGGGAACCGGGCGAAACTCCAATTCCTGGACGAGAAGTACTTCCCTATAGACCCCCTGCTCGTTTGTGGGGTTACGATGTGGGGTTGCAGTTGGCGCAGGCAAGTCCAGCGGCATCTCGCTTTACAACGCTTAGCAATGAGAAAAACGAGTTTTATGCCGAACCCCCCGGCAGCGACGCTTACATGAAAAATCTTTGCCTTGCCTTAAAGAATCAACCGCCTGCTGGGTTTGATCCGAATACCCTAAATTGTCCTACCTAGTTCCTTTTCTCTCTTCTCCCATTGGGAGAAGGTTTTTCGCCCTTCCACTTTTTAGGAAACTACGATGCTAGTGCGTCACCCGTTTTATCCTTCTTCGTTCTCTAGATTGCTGTTAATAATGGCGCGATCGCGCTCTACCAAACCTAACTCAGGATTAACCTTGATTGAATGTTTGGTGGCGATCGTGGTCATCGCAATTACGGTCGTAGCGATTACGCCGCCTATTTTTGTTGCCACCGCCAGCCGGATTCAGTCGCGTCGAGCAGAGCAGGCAAACCAAATCGCTCAGGCAGAAATAGATCGCGTCAGAGTTGTGATGGAACGGGTTCCTGCAACAGAGACTCAACTTCCCCAAGCAGGAACAGACGTAGTAAGTGGCGTTAACCCAAGCGCACTGGCATCTCCAGGCGGGTGTCCTAACAGATATCCTTCTGCGGACGCGACCATACAAGCGCCTTCCAATCAAGTGATTCCGGTCGATGTCGATGGGGATTGCGTCCCAGAATTTGCCATGCAGGTTGTCCGAACGAATGATTGCATTCCTACAGGGTCAACTGTAACCGTGCCCTATTCCTTTGATTTAACTGTGCGGGTATATGGCTATAAACCTGGAGATGCCATGACAGATCTTGGTGCTAAGCGAATGACGCTGGGATTGACCACAGGACGGGCGGGTGACGATCCAACTACGGGGGCACTGAGAAAACCCCTACAAGTTCTGACGACAAAGGTTTCTCGCGTAGGCAAAGTAGATTCAGTAGATTGTGTGGATGGAATTCCTTAACCCGGATTGAAACTATTTTTAACTTGCTTCTTTATCCTGTAAATTCCTATGGCTCACTTTTTCTCTCACTACCGACTTAGGGTGCGACACTTAATGCTTCAAAAAGCACGAAAAGGTCGCCGTGCTAAAGGATTTACGCTACTAGAACTTTTAGTGGCGATGATCATTGGCTCTTTGATTGTGGTGGCATTGCTAACGCTTGTAGTGCAATTAACCGAAACCAATCAAAAAGATGCAGCGCGGACACAGGTTCAGCAAGATATGCAAGCCGCAATGGATTATGTTGCCCAAGACTTGCGATCGGCAGTCTTTGTTTACAATGGAGGATGTTTGCAGGGCAACGGCACCCCAACATCAGGGGCGAATTTTGCAGACACCTGTCCTGGAATTGTCAACTACATCCCCGCCACCATTAACAATAAGCCTGATAAAGTTGCAGTGCTAGCATTTTGGCGAACCAAAGAATTACCCCAAAAGATTAAGGATTTATGTAAGATCAATGCTGATCAGCTTGGCAGCGATGACGCAGATACAGTAACCAATAATGTGATGACTAAGGCGAAGGTTCCTTGTCTCGCTGGATATTCTTACTCATTGGTTGTTTACGGATTGGATAAAAGCCCTAGCGATATTTGGAATGGCAAAGCGCGATTGACTCGGTATGAACTCAGCCAGTTTCCGTCTGATCCTGCGGATGAAAAAGATCAAACTATAGGATTTGTCGATCCTTTGGAGGAGCCAGAGTTCACGTTCCAACAGTGGCCATGGAAAGACGGGGGAGCCACGGGAGCCGTTAGTCGGCAGGCAGTTCGTCCCACAGGACAATCTTTCGCGCTGGTAGATTTTGTGGATACGACAACTCTGGGTGATACTGCAAACGCGCCCAAATGCGATGAGTTTGGCACGGATGATGATTCTCGTAAGCTATCGCTGAGTCCCACTACTGACAGCGCTCCACCATTCCGCAGTTTCTATGCCTGTGTGAGGGATGGTGGAATTGTCAAGCAAATTAACGATCCAGTCACGGGCAAGCCCGTCAATCCTCCATCCAGCAATCAAGATGTGTTGCTGGTGCTAAAAGGCAATGTATCGGGGCTGGGCGGGTTTTCTAAGACAAACAACACTGACAACAGTGGGCGGATTTCACCGCTGCAAACGCGCGTGTTGGTGCGGGGTGTTGTGGGCAAAAAAGATGTTTAATTTCCGTTTTCTGATTGGAGCCGCACCGATGAAATCATCCAGATTACGCACTCGTCATCAAGCTTCTATTGCTGGGTTTACGCTGCTAGAAGTGTTGGTGGTGATTATTATTATCGGGGTGCTGTTTGCCATTGCGGCTCCAAGCTGGAACGCGCTGATGAACCGCCAGCGAATCAACACTATTCGAGAGCAAGCCGTGCAGGTGATCCGAGAGGGGCAAAGTCAAGCACGGACAACCCGAATTGGACGGTTTGTCGTGTTTGATGGGAATGGTACTACAACCGCTGTTCGTGCGGCGATCGTGCCCCAAAGCCAAGGGAAGACCACGGCTGATGTGACAGCGATCAATAACTGGCGGACGCTGGGAGACGGTGAGGTAAAGGTTGGAACCATGGAGTTCTCAGCAACCTCTGTTTCTCCATCATCGCCACAACAGATTTTGTTTGATAATAAGGGCGCGGTTGATCGGGATTGGTTAGGAAGCGCGGAAACAAAACTTCTTGTGGTAAAGGTGAGACCGAAGGGTGCTTCTGTTGAAACGCAGAAATGCGCGATCGTAGACACTCTTTTGGGCGCTGTTCGACTGGCGGATGGCACCCAAGCAGACTGTAAGAGTTAAGCGGTATTTGCATAAAACCTCTAGTGGCAACTGTATATATCCTTAGATGGATTTGCTGCTGGAGGTTTTGCAATGAAAGGAACTTTGATTATGGAAGCGGCGATCGCAACGCTCGTTTTCAGTGTGGTAGCTTCAACCTATGGATTGGTTAACCCTGCTGCATCCACAACCATCAGCACAACGGTTAATCAGTCACCCACCCAGATTCTTTCAGTCCGGCTACCGATTCAGCCTTAAGGGACAAATTGGGTGACGACTCTGCCGCCGCTAACCACAACTTGCTGGTCTTTCAGGGTGCCGCTAGCTTTGGGACCCGACAGACTAATTGGAGGTTTTGCTTGGCGATAGACCACATTCCCCTCCGCTTCAAAGGCTTGGGTGGTCATATTCCACTTCAGGCGATCGGACTTAAGTGACGACTGGCGCGGTCCGCCGCCACCATTCACATTTCCCACTAGGTTCAAGTCTCTAGTGGTCAAATCTAAGTCGCCTTGGTTCCCTGCCAGAGTGACATTATCCTTACTGTTAAAAAAGGTGATGGGTTGATCAGAAGAAATCTTACGATCTTTGATTTTCCAAAGAATCTGGTTGCCGCTGACGAGGATAGGCGGGTCAGCAATATTCAGTTGCGCTGATTGGGTCAGGGTTAAGGTTTCCGCCTTAATATCCATCTCACCGCTAGAAGCAGTCGCGCGATCGGTCACCGTTGTCCCTTCATAGCGCTGCATCTGGAGGGGGCGATCGCCCACCAATTTTTGTTTTTCTACCAGCCACGTAAGGCGATCGGTGGTCACCTGAAAGCTAGGATCTTTCGATTGGGCAACCACGCTTCCCTCTAGTTCTAATCGACGGGCACGAGTGAGATATTTGCCGCTTTTTGCGATCGCCACTATTTTTTGGCGAGTCCCGGTCACATTATTTCGCACTAGAATCAAATCTTCTTTCGGTCGCCATTCCAGTTCACTGCCTTTGATGACTAACCCATCTCGCAGATCGGTTGCTAGAATGTTGCCCCGCAGAAAAATCCGTTGACCGTTTTGCTGCACTTCGCCACTTTGTGCCGATACCCTCAGAATGGCTTTCCCATCTTGGAAAAATTCACCTTTAGGATCTTTAATTTGTGCGTTTTTTTTATCTTTGCTATAGGTTGCCTCTTTTGCCTTGACTTTCCACCACAGCCGCCCTTTTTGATCGAACTCCTCCAAGGTGACGAAGGCGAAGGTCAAGTCAGTGTCAAAACTTTCTTTCTCAAAGTTTTTGGCTTCCTTGGCAAGCTGTTTTTCGGTTTGGCTTTGTCCACCGCAGGCGATCGCGCCAAAGGGCAAACCACCAATCAGAAGCGCCAAGGCAAGCCGCGCCCATCGCTGAGAGTCAAAGAAAGAAGACGACACAAGCAAACTCCTGAAGTTATCCAGCATGATCCACATCCAGCATGATCCCTAGACTATGATCCCCATAAAAAGTTCATGGGGATCAAATGCCACATCCCATTGGAGGCTTTAGAGAGTGTGACACTCGCTTCATTCTAAGTCGCCATCCACTATCCCAATGCCCGAAAGAGGTCGATAGGTATAGCTTCTAGGATTTTTTTGGATGTCTTCTTTAATGCCATCTAAGTCAATGTAGCGATCGGCAACATTGATTAAGCTGTCGCTGGTCATTGCCCGGAGGCTCACCACTTCGACGCGCACCCCTCGGTAGCTAACCGCATTCACCGCATAGGCAAGGTCGCCATCGCCGCTGACTAATACCGCAGTGTCATAGGAACCCACTAACGAAATCATGTCTACTGCAATTTCTACGTCTAAATTGGCTTTTTTGGAGCCATCGGGCAACTGCACCAAATCTTTAGAAATCACCCGATAGCCGTTGCGCCGCATCCATAGTAAGAAACCCTGTTGCTTTTCGTTCGTGCGATCGACTCCGGTGTAGAAAAACGATCGCAATAGCCGAGAGCCACCCGTCAAACGGCATAACAGCTTGGTGTAATCGATTTCGATGCCCAGTTGCAACGCTGCATAGAAAAGGTTAGAGCCATCAATAAAAATGGCAACTCGTCCCCGATTTTCTAAGACTTGCTGGGGTGTGAATACAGATTCACTCATTTCAAAATTGGACGTGTTATCTAGCATGGCGTGTTGCCTCTTTTTTATGAAAAAATAATTATGACAAGAATTGACTGGCGCTATTCGGCGGGTGTTGTCCCCGCTAGGAAGCAGTTTCTAAGAGTTCCAGACGTTGAAACACGGGCTGTGGATCACCTAATGTTTGTCCTGCGGTTAGTATTCCCCAAGTGGAATGAATTGCAAAGGGTGCCGCCTCAGTATGTTGGTGAGTAAAGTTGATTGAAAATCCTAACTGTTGATAAATAGCGTTGCTAATGTTGGGAATAATGGGTGAGATCAGGTAAGCGGCTAGTCTAACGGATTCCAACACGGTGTATATGACTTGTTCAACGGCGGGTTGGTTTCCCTGTTTATACAAAGTCCAGGGAGCTTGTTCGTCGATGAATTTGTTGCCCGATCGCACCAACGCTAAGATGGCATCACAGGCTTCGCTAAAGGCAAGAGCCTCATAGGCGCGAGTGACGCGATCGCCCAAATCGCTTCCCAGTAGGAAAAGGGCGTTATCTGGGTTTGACTCTGCGTTTGGGCTAGGCACCTGACCCTGACAGTATTTTTGTGCCATTTTGAGCGTGCGATTTAGCAAATTGCCCAAATCATTCGCGAGTTCGGCATTCAGAATATTGATAAAGCGCGTTTCATTAAAATCGCCATCTCGCCCAAACTCAATTTCTTTTAAGAAATAATATCGAACGGCATCCGACCCATAGCGCTCGACGATGGCAAACGGGTCTAAAACATTACCCAACGTTTTGCCCATTTTCTGCCCATCTTTGGTTAAGTAGCCATGCCCAAAAATGCGATCGGGGAGCGCAACTCCAGCAGACATCAACATGGCGGGCCAATACACTGCATGGAACCGCAAAATATCTTTGCCAATCAGGTGTAGGTTAATGGGATACCACCGAGCTAACGCATTTTCCAAACTAGGCTCGTCGTCTGGCTCTAGCAAGGCAGTCACGTATCCCAACAGGGCATCAAACCAAACATAAAGGGTATGGGTGGGATCGGGTGGTACTGGGATACCCCAATCTAGGTTGATGCGGGAAATTGAAAAATCTTGCAATCCTTGGCTAACGAAGCTGGTGACTTCATTCCGGCGGGTGTCTGGTTGAATGAAAGCGGGGCGATCGCGATAAAGCTGTTCAAGCTGATCTTGATATTTTGATAACCGAAAGAAGTAATTTTGCTCATCGCGCCACTCCGCTTCAATCGTAGGATGAATCGCACAACGGTGATGATCAAGCAGTTCGCGCTCTTCCTTAAATTCTTCGCAAGCGACGCAGTACCAGCCTGTTTGCTGGCTTAGATATATATCCCCTTGATCCCAAACGCGCTGAAAGAATTCTTTAACAATCACTTCATGCCGGGGATCGGTGGTGCGAATGAAGCGATCGAACTGAATGTCTAGCAGCTTCCATAATGCCTGAAACTCTTCCACAATCTGGTCGCAGTGGGCTTGGGGATCACGCCCTAACCCTTCAGCCGTGCGCTGAATTTTTTGACCATGCTCGTCGGTGCCAGTGATAAACAACACAGATTTTCCCCGCAACCGCTGAAAACGCGCCAGCACATCAGCCGCGATCGTGGGGTAAGCACTGCCTACATGAGGTCGCGCATTCACATAATAAAGGGGGGTTGTAATGACAAACTGATTGTTATTGATAGGTTTAAAACTCATGAATTTTACTTAAATTTCACTCCTCGAATAGAGCCAGCAGAAGAGGAGTAAACAGCAATGCCACAACCTTTTTGAAAGTGTTTGCTAAACAGTAGTTAGCAAACTTTATTTGATAGATAAGTAATACTAAAGTGTGATGTACAAAGTAAATTGGTGCTAGACAATTCTAACCGTAAACCTCAGCCGAACGGCTGAAGCAAACCTTAAATTAACGTGAGTTCGACGAATTAAAAGATGGCAGGAGGCAGAGCAGGCAGACCTTTGGGTTACAAGTCCAAAGAAGGCAGCTTGGGCTGATAAGTGTAAGCCACTAATCTTCCTACCAAATTGACTAGGAAGTTCCAGCCGCTACGATGGCGAGAATGTTCAAATCGATAAACGCTCTCATTTTCTCGAAACCGTTCCCAAAACCAAAGGACTTTATTGGGAACCGCCACGATCGCGCCTCTTCGCTAAAATTTTGTTTCGATGATAGGCGATCGCCTCAAATTTGGGTTCAGTTGCCGTTTGGGTAAACCGTCTGGGGCGAGAAAATGTTGCTCTTTCAGAATGTCCAATAGATTCATATCTGCTTCTAATAAACAGGTATGCCCGCTGTAGGGCAGAACAACCAATCGAGACTGTTGCAGATTTTTCATCAACCATTTAAGTTCTGTCAGGGAAGGCAAAAGACTATCCCGGACGCTGCCCAATAGCAAAAAAGGTTGTGTCAATTTCTGCAAGTCTGCCGCAGAAACTTCAAACTGGCTTAACAGCGATATCCGCCATGCGGAGGTCGATTTGGGCACAGACTTCATTGCCTGGAGCAGCGCTTGGCGATCATCACGGCTGATTCGCTCTAACCGCGATAACAACGGCAGCAATCCTACCGTAGACATCCGATAGAGGGGTTCTGGCAAAACTCCCGCTAGCTGGGCACCGAGCTTCATCCATGAGCGATGCTTAAACGATGACGCAGGATTAATGAGTATGACTCGCTGAAATAGTTCGGGCGATCGCACCACCACTTTCATCGCCAAACACCCCCCAAATGATTCGCCGCATAGATATACCAAGCGATCGGGCGACTTTTTCAACTCTTGCTGCACCAAAGCCACCACTTGGTCACTCAGCCCTTCCCATGTAGTCAAATCTGTAGGCGGGATGGCTAAGCAACGCACATCAAAATAGGCTTCTAGATCTTCTGTTTGGGTTCTCAAGAGTTGCCCAGTGCCATCCATTCCGGGCAAAAATATGAACAGAGGATAGTTGGGTTGCAACAATCGGGGCGTTAAAAAACAAGAACCACTGTTGAGCATGAGGGGAGAAATGACGAGTGACGAATGACGAATGGCGAATGACGAACTTAGAACTTAGAACTCAAAACTCAAAACTGTTCAATAGCATCCCTGTACTAAAAGCTGATCAATCTCAGCATGGCATTCCTGGGTGATCTCTGTCACCAGCGATCGCGCTTGTTTTCCTTGATAATCTGCGCGTTGCGATCCTTTGATCCAGTAGGGGCGACCCATTAAAACACTCACATGTTGATACACAATCATGGGATGCCAGCCGGGTTGGTCAAACAGTGGCTCTGACGGATCAACCAGACTCAGCATCCGTAGGGGAACAGCGGCATTGGTGGATTCTTGATGAGACGCGATCGCCACCGGAAGAATTGCCAAATTTGCGATCGGTGCCCGGAGCGCTAAATGGGCAAAGCCTCGCTGAAAATCACCGGCTTTCTCTGGCATCGCTGGCTGCACCATCGGCTGTGCACCTTCAGGAAACACGCCTACCGTTTGTTGTGATTGCAGGAGTTGCCCTGCTTTCTTAAAGAAGCTTTGTTGGCGTTGGTCAGGAGATTCTAAGGGGAAACAACCCAATTTATTCACTACTTCTCGCATAATGGGCACCTGCCCCATGTAGTGATGACAAGCAAACCGAATCGGACGCTGCACGGCTGTCATTAGCAACGGGGCATCCATAAAACTACGATGGTTACTGATGACTAAAATTGCGCCACTCTGAGGAACGCGATCGCGATAGTGCGTATGAATTCGAGTGCCGAGAAGCGATAAAAATAGTTGAGAAACCTTTAAAGGATCATCTGGAAACATTAGGAACCTTGAATTGAGCAATCAGAATCAAACTATAGAATTATTTAATATCTAACACGAACCGAACAGCAACGTGTTAACATCCATGCCTCACTAGGGGCAACGCCCTCACCCTAGTGAGGCATGGATGTCAATAATTAAGAGGGCGGAATCAAAACTAACCTACATTGTCGGGTTTCGACTACGCTCAACCCTCTTCCTAGGGAGGTATTGAGCATTGAGCGTAGTCGAAATACATCTGATAAATAATTGTATCTGCGCTTGAAACGCCCAATCCGTCGGTCTAACATCCGTTAGCTGAGAGACTGAAGTAACCTGGTCTCACCCAAAGTCACACCCAATTGATCCACCAGCGAATCTGCGATCGCAGCCGGATTAGAACTCACCTGAGCCAGCGATCGCTCTGCCCAACTCCCCATGATTAAGCCAGTTAACGCTGCAACGGCTAACTGCACTGTCAACAGTTTGCCAACAAAAATAGTTTTCATAAATTTAGCTTTATCCTTATTATTCTCACAACACACTGGACAGACACAACGGATTAGATTTATCTGATCCAAGTAAAATCGCTTACTGTCCTAACGTGCCCCATACAAGCTGACTTCCCACAGGGTTGACTGTATCAAACCCCATCGCAACCACGCCACCGCCAACAAGCTTGATACAGTTGATAGGCTGACTATAGTTGGGCACAGAGTTAATCTGAACAGAGTTAATCTGGCTTAATTCCAATGAAGTTTATCGGCGTTGATTTGGGCTGGAGTTCCGGGGCAAGTGGGCTGTGTTGTTTAGAGTGGCGATCGGGTAAGTTGGCACTGCTAGATTTGCAGCGGGTGATGGCGATCGCGGATATTCTCGCCTGGATTGATGGCTGGATTGCGCCCGATCAGCCTGGAATGGTGGCAGTGGATGCCCCGACCCTGATTCCTAATGCAACCGGAATGCGCCTGTGCGATCGCCTTGCCCACAAACATTTTGGTAAGTACCATGCAGGCTGCTATCCGGCAAACCTGGGTTCCACTTTCGCTCAGCGCACGTTGGCATTCGGCTTAAGCTTGGAAGAACGCGGCTTTCACCACGCCCCCACCATTCAACCCCAACAGCCGGGACGCTTTCAGATTGAAGCTTTTCCCCATCCTGCGATCGTCCATTTATTTAACTTGCCGCGCATCTTGAAGTACAAGAAAGGGACGCTGGCGGAACGTCGCCCCGAACTCGCCCGATTGCGCCACTACATTCACGAATCCCTGCCGCTGCACGATCCACCGCTGGACGTGAGCCTCAGCGCGATTCGTGAAACGTTCGCGAAGCTTTCCGCAGGACTCCCTGCGGGAATCGCCATTCCAGAGATTCCGCTCAAAGGGGCTGAACTCAAAGCCGTGGAAGACCAGCTAGATAGCCTGATTTGTGCCTACATCGCTGCTCACTGGTGGCATTGGGGCACCGAGCGAAATTTAGTGCTAGGCAATCGCGACCAAGGCTACATCATCGTACCGACTCCCAGAGTGACGAATGGCGAATGACGAACTGCGGAGTACGAGGTGCGAACTCAAAACTCAAAATATCTCCTTCGGAGACGCTGAGTGCAAGGCACACGCTGCGCGAACGCGAACAAAACTCAAAACTCCGAACCCCGAACCCCGAACTCCGAACTCCGAACCCCGACCCTCACTCCACATCTGGCACCGCAGGCACATCGGCATCCTGATCGACGTTGCCCAGGTTCGCCAGATTAACGGTGCCTGTAGTCAAAAAGCGGAAGGTTTCTTGATAGAGGCTTTGCCAGAAGCGGTTACTCATGCCCTGGCTGATCTCGGTGGGGTCAACCAACGGATGGGGCACTAAATCTTTTGCCGGGTAAAGGTAGAAGTGGTTGCGGTTGGAAGTGCCGCCAATCTGGTCAAACAGGGCTTTGTTGGTATTGATATCGGCAGCATCTTCGTTTTCGGTCAGCACCATGAAAACGGGAATTTTTTGCAGCGAGTTCACAGAGTTTTGGCTGAGAACAACACTGCTACCAAAGCGATCGGCGGCAGTCAGGCATCCCACGGGAAAGCGGAGATTGGGGTCCCAACCCGATTCGCTGATGTCGAGCGGACCTGCCAAGTTGATGTATTGGCGGCGTTCTTCACCATGAATGTGGATCAAAGGAGCATAGGCGACGACTTGTTTGATGCGATCGCGTCGGGCAGCAGCAAGCCCCAAGGCAACCGATCCGCCAACCGATAGCCCAACGGTGTAAATATCACCGGGCATGGTATCTAGGTCTGCCAATCGTGCTTTGGCATCCGTGAGGTAGTCGAGATGGGAGGAGATGAAATAGCGATCGAAATTGGGATCGTCGGGCGTTTCAACCGCTTTGACAATATCCAGCAGGCGGGGTTCGATCGCCACCAGTCGCGCCATCAAAGCGATCCGCTGCATGTAGCTAGGACGGGCAAATCCATCGGGATTCCCGGCGACGTTGCCTAAATAGTTGCTTAAAACCGGGTCTGCTTGAATTTTGGCTTTCAATGGATCAGCAATCTCCGGCTTGAGATCTACCTGTGCCCAATTTTTAGCCGGATTGACAAACACATGACCTGCAATAGAAGGCTGATAAACATTAAAGCCATTCCGAAATAAATAGTCTGCCAATCGCCACAGTTGGTGGGGCTTGGCGCTGAATCCATGAAACAGCATCACCGTGCCGCGAATGGGCTGACCAGGTTCATGAAATAAATAGTAAGGATAAGCGCCATCCCGTCGTTCAGAATTGCGATTGATGTGGTCAACGTGGGCTGCGATCGCGTGCCTAGTTTGGTTGATCTGCTCAGCAGTAGGAGAAATAAAAGTATTCATGGGAGTTCTCTGAAGGGGGCTAATGGTTCACAAATCACTTGCGCCATTGAAAACAACCCTTTCCCGCTCCTCAATTCCGCAAGCAGAGATAAGTAAATGGACAGAATTATTTGCCGTCGCGTTTCGACTACGCTCAAAACTCAAGCCCAGCCTTTTCGCAGGTTGAGCGCAGTCGAAACCCAAACCTCACAGTGAATTTAATTTTGCTCACCTACTTAGAACACATAAAAAAATTTCCACAGAAGACAAAACCTTTAGCCTGACGCTATTGAGTATTGCCCACCGTGGGAAATTAAGTTGAAAGTTGAGTTTAAGAGGAACGCACTTCTACGCCCTAGAGACTTCGCCAAAGTCTAAGACATCGCCTGAATAATGTAATCGAAGTAGGGTGCAGCCTCTGCCGCATCCTCATCGCTGAGCAGTTCCAAAGAGGCTGCCTTCAGACAGCGAATTGCTTCTGCCATCCCAGGAACCGGAACACCCAAAGCGTTATACATTTCTCGTGCACCAATAATGCCAATCGATTCGATCGGATCTTTGTCACCCGCGAGAACGCCGTAGGTCACGAGCCGCAAATACCAGCCATAGTCTCGGAGACAAAGCGCCCGCTGTTTATCGCCATAGGCGTTGCCACCCGGAGCAATAAAGTCAGGGCGCTTTCTCCAAAGCTGCTTGCTGGCTTCTTGAACAATTTTTTTCTCATTTACAGACAGCGCTTCGACGATGCGAGTGCGCTGCTCGCCAGTTTGAAAGTACTCTTTCACGGCTTGGAGTTCGCCAAAAGTTGGGTAGCGAAGCTCATCATCGGCTTTAAGAATGACTTGGCTAACTACGCTCATAATTATCGTGGAGTATTAGGGGTATTGGTTTATAGTTTAACGAGTCTTGGGGTCGCAAATAAAGACAATTATTGTTTCGCAGCAAGGTTCGCCACACTTCCAAGAGAGTACCGCGCTGCATATATGAGAAATGAAAAAGTTTTGTAAAGATACGCGGCTTCTGGAGTTTCAGTCAGGTGGGAGATGGCACAGTTCAGAAGCCATAGTCGAAGACGTGAATTCTAGTTTCTTCAGATTTATTTTTGAAGGCTTGAGCGGGGCTGTTAGAATGGTCGTTTGCGATCGCGCGTTTACCCAGAACACTTTGCCATGATAGACTCTCCCAATCTAATTGACTCCGCCCCCTTAGAAGATCCACGCTGGCAGCAAGGCGAATTGGTTGAGGTGATCATTTCCGGTCTCAGCGACAGTGGCGATGGCGTAGGGCGGGTAAATCAGCGAGTGGTGTTTGTGCCCGATACTGTCACCGGCGATCGCGCGATCGTGCGCTTGGTCAGGGTCAAACCTCAATATGCCAACGGCAAACTGCACGAATTATTGGAACCCTCCCCCCATCGCATCCGTCCAGGCTGCATTGTGGCAGATAAATGCGGCGGCTGTCTGTGGCAGCATGTTGACTATGACCATCAAACAGAGGCAAAGCGCAATCAAATATTGCAGGCATTAGAACGCATTGGCGGATTTAGCCAGCCGCGAATTGACCCGATGATTCAAGTTGCAGGTGCCCTGGGCTATCGCAATAAGGCAACTTATCCCATGCGGCGATCGCCCACAGGACAGGTGCAAGCAGGCTACTACCAAAAAGGCAGCCATCTACTCATTAATCTTAACCAATGCCCCATTCAAGATCAGCGGTTAAATGTCTTGCTTACCGAAGTGAAACAAGATATTCAAACGCGCGGATGGAGCATCTATGACGAAGCCAAACATCAAGGCAAGGTGCGCCATTTAGCGTTTCGCATTGGTCGCCACACCGGAGAAATGTTGCTGACGCTCGTGGTGAAAGAGGGCAAACTGGAAGGGATGAAAGAGCAAGCCGCAGAGTGGATGGAGCGTTATCCTAGCTTGGTCGGGGTGGGGTTGAACATTAACCCCACTCGCAGCAACGTGATTTTTGGTAAGGAGTCTTACCCGATCGCCGGACAGCACTATATCCATGAAATTTTTGCTGGAATGACTTTTCAAATTTTGCCCGATACCTTTTTTCAGGTAAACACCGAAAACGCAGAAGCACTGATGCAGGAAATTTTGGAAGAACTCAACCTGCAAGGAACCGAGATTGTATTGGATGCTTACTGTGGTGTGGGAACACTCACCTTGCCTTTAGCGAAACAGGCAAAACAGGCGATCGGTCTAGAAGTGCAGCCCGAAGCCATTGAACAAGCGGCGATGAATGCCGCCCTCAATCAACTCCATAACGTCACTTTTCAGCTAGGCACGGTTGAAAAGCTGCTGCCTACGTTGAAGGTGCAACCTGATGTGGTCATCCTCGATCCGCCTCGCAAAGGCTGCGATCGTTCGGTGATTGAAGCACTCCTGCAAATCCAACCCAATCGCATTGTCTATGTCAGTTGCAACCCTGCTACCTTAGCCCGCGACCTAAAGTTACTGTGCGAAGCCGGAGCCTACAGCCTCACCCGTGTGCAACCCGCCGACTTTTTTCCCCAAACCGCCCATGTGGAATGTGCCGCTTTTCTCACCAGAGCCGATTCATGCCTAGAAAAATTCGACAGTTAAAAGCTCAGATCGGGCATGAAGGCTTTGTTTATCTGCCCAAACGCGGCAAAGGGAGCCACGAGAGGTGGCGGCATCCTTTACTTAGAAAAACACTGACAATACCGGGCAAGGATGGAGATGATGTACCACTCTATTTGGAAAAACAACTAGTGAAGTTACTCACTTTATTGCAAGAGTCAAGGGAGGAAGAAGATTCATGAGCCGATACAGCATGATGATGCAATGGTCTGACGAAGATCAGCTTTTCTTAGTCACAATTCCAGAGTTTGCCGATCGCGTAGTGATGCCTTGCACTCATGGCAAAACTCGCGAGGAAGCAATTCATAACGGTGAAGAAGTTATTGAAATGTACTTGGAAGCTTGGCATACAGAAGGTGAACTTATCCCAGAACCCAAAACACTGCAAGTTGCCTAATCATTCAGTGTAGTCATCGTGAAGCAAATAGCGTCTATGTATGACAATCGTCGTCACAACACAAATGGCTTTCGGTCGTTTGCTGCGATCGCCCCATCAAAACGTACTTCGGATGTCAATCGCCTGACTCCGACCCTGATATAATCGCCGCAAGTATGGTGATTTTGGGAGAGTGACATGGCAC
>JBGTAZ010000210.1:0-24276 GCA_041749615.1 Leptolyngbyaceae cyanobacterium
GCAATGTATTTGAGGAAGAAATCAGGCTAATCGGTAGCCAATATCGCACCCGCCAAACGATCATTTCTCGCGCTGGCGAAGAGCAAATGATTGGGCAATACTTGGAGACTCGAATGTAGAATCGAGTTAATTACTTGTCTCCTCTAATTACTGAGCAGATTGAGGAAAAAACTAATGAAAAACGTATCGCAAATTATTCAGGAGGCTGAGGCAGCACAAACTTTTGTTAACTCTCAAACCCTACAAGAGATTGTTCAGTTAGGAATTGCTCGAAGTGATGCTGTGGAGAAACTCTCAAAAAGTGCAACCCGTATTGTTAAGGGAGTCATAGACCGTCTACTTAGCGAAAGTTCTCTTTGGAATGAACCAACTCCTAAACGTCAAATAGCTGCCTGTATGCGTGACTGTGAAATTATTCTGCGTTACATTACATACGCACTTTTGGCAGGTGACCCTTCTGTTTTAGATGAGCGCTGTCTCAATGGTTTGAGGGAAACCTACATCTCCTTGGAGATTTCTACAGATTTTGTTATTCAAGCAGTCAACTTAATGAAAGCTGCTGCTATTGAATCACTTAACATTGACGACTTATCTACCGAAGTGGCTGGCTACTTTGATCATGTGGTTATCAGTTTAAGAGGGGGAGAAGAACTTCAACCTTTATGGAAAAAACTTGTAGCCATTGGTAGTCAAGTTCCAGCGGAAGAATGGGCAAAGCTGCCGACTGATCTATCTCGCAATTTTAAGCATTATATGTACGGTGCACCCAAAGAAGAATGAGGCGAGTGTTTGTAGACAACTCTTACTTGGTTGCAATTCTTAATCCTAAAGACGATCGCCACCAAAAGGCTAAAGAAGTATCACAAAACTTAGGAAATTACTTATCAGTGACTTCTGAGATGGTTTTGACTGAGTTTCTCAATCATTTTTGTGCTAGAGGCTCTAGTTTTCGCCAGTTAGCAATTACTACGACGGATCAACTATATGCCGATCCAAGCGTTGAGATTATTCCTCAGACAACCGAACAATTTGAACAGGCACGGTTGTTCTATGGAAAGCGGCTGGATAAAGAGTACAGTCTCACTGACTGTGTTTCGATGTTGATTATGCAGAAAAAGAGAATTCAGGATGTGCTAACGCACGATCGCCACTTTCAGCGAGAAGGGTTTTGCGCCTTGCTCCGAGATGACTGAACACAAATTCTTAGGTCAAACTTTCTAAGGTAGTTTATGGCTTTTTGTTTGACTTAAGTAGGAGAGCAAAATTAAATTCACTGTGAGGTTTGGGTTTCAACTGCGCTCAACCCGCGAAAAATCTGGGCTTGAGCGTTGAGCGTAGTCGAAACGCGACGGCAAATCATTCTGTGGAGTGATCCTCTGAAGTGATTCTTCGATCGCTTAAAGATCAACCCCAAGCAATCAGATTTGCAACATTTCTTTATTTTTAGCTTCAGTTATTTTGTGCTGGTTGTGGCTATTTTGATTACTCGTTTCGTTTTCTAGTGCTGCATGAATCGAGTTAGTTTTTTTGCTAAAAATCGATTTACTGCGGAGTGAATTGACCCTGTGAATAATGGCTCAGACTCCATCTAGGCAGTTATAATTCGTAATAAATAAGGATTCAACGACATAGTATAAACAGAGATGTTGGAAAACTTACACATCAGATACAGACTGTTTATCTATCTGATGAGTGAAGACTCCATAGTATTTAAGAAATGTAAAATCTTCCAAGTTTCTTCATCAGAAAGAATGGGAGGCATTTCATAGGTCACCCATCCATCGACGGGTTTTGTGGTTCTCAGGCTGTTTAGACAGATTGATTACTGAGCTTAACCAAAAGATTAATTGTGACCTAGTCCCTACTTCACTTGAACACATTAGGAGATTGAGTTTATGTTGGACGCATTTGCAAAGGTAGTCTCCCAGGCTGACGCGCGGGGTGAATACCTCAGCTCTGCACAACTGGATGCTTTGAGTGCGATGGTCGCCGATGGCAACAAGCGCATGGATACTGTGAACCGCATTACCAGCAATTCGTCTGCGATCGTAGCGAATGCGGCTCGTTCGTTGTTTGCTGAGCAACCTGGGCTGATCGCACCCGGTGGAAATGCTTACACGAACCGTCGCATGGCTGCTTGTTTGCGTGATATGGAAATTATCTTGCGCTACATCACCTACGCTATTTTTGCTGGAGATTCGAGCATTCTGGACGATCGCTGCCTGAATGGTCTACGCGAAACCTATTTGGCTCTAGGCACTCCTGGCGCTTCTGTGGCAGTGGGCGTGAACAAAATGAAGGAAGCTGCATTGGCGCTTGCCAACGACACCAATGGAGTTACCAGAGGCGACTGCGCTAGCTTGATGTCTGAAGTGAGCAGCTACTTTGATAAGGCGGCTGCGGCTGTTGGCTAGAAAGATACTAGAAACTGCTTGAGTTGATTTCTACTGATTGATTCGGTAGCCAAAGCAACTACAACACCCATTTCATAAAGCAAAATTACTGGAGCACGTTTAATCATGAAAACCCCTTTAACCGAAGCCGTTTCGGCTGCTGATTCTCAAGGACGCTTCCTTAGCTCTACCGAGCTTCAAACTGCTTTTGGTCGTTTCCGTCAAGCGTCTGCTAGCTTGGAAGCTGCTAAAGCATTGACATCCAAAGCTGAAGGCTTGGCTTCGGGCGCTGCTAACGCGGTTTACCAAAAGTTTCCATACACCACCTCAATGCAAGGTCCTAACTACGCATCGACTCAAGTGGGCAAAGACAAGTGTGTCCGCGACATCGGCTACTACCTGCGTATGGTCACCTACTGTCTCGTTGTGGGTGGAACCGGTCCTATTGATGACTATTTGATTAGTGGTTTGGCTGAAATCAACAGCACCTTTGAGCTATCTCCTAGCTGGTATGTTGAAGCGTTGAAAAATATCAAAGCCAGCCATGGTTTGACTGGAGATCCCGCTGTTGAAGCGAACTCCTATCTTGACTATGCGATCAATGCATTGAGCTAGTCAGCGTTGTGCCCGGAGGGTTAGGCGATCGCCGACAGATGTTGGTTGTTGCATAGTCCTCCGGGCATTGTTTTTTGGCGTTGCTGATTCAAGCTATGAATCGATGGTTGAAAGCCCCGAAAGCTCGTTCAGAATTTTGCAAAATCATATCGCTATTCAGCAACGCCTGTTTTTTTAAAGTAAGATTTAAAGTAAATCTCTGCCGTTGCCATGGATTACGCACCAGATATTCAGAGCGACGCTTCCTTGACTGTGGAACAGGCGATCGCTAATCTTCAAGGGGAAGATTTGGGTTTGCGAGTCTATGCTGCCTGGTGGTTAGGGCGGTTTCGAGTTGATGCCCCAGAAGCCATTGATGTTTTAATGGCAGCATTAACCGATGAGGACGATCGCACTGGTGTGGGGGGCTATCCTCTGCGGCGCAATGCCGCGAGGGCATTGGGGAAACTAGGCGATCGTCGAGTCGTTCCCGCCCTGATTCAATCTTTAGACTGTACTGATTTTTATGTGCGAGAAGCCGCCGCGCAATCGCTGGAAAAGCTAGGAGAGCCTAGCAGTATTGCCCGATTAATCGAGTTACTGAACAACCGAGTGGCAGGCACTCAACCCGCAACCGAGCCGCCCTACCTAGTTCAGCCTTTTGATGCGATTTTGGAAGCGTTGGGAAGTTTGGGCGCAATCCATGCCGTTCCTGATATTTTGCCATTTTTAGATCACCCTGTGCCTCGGATTTGCTATGCCGCCAATCGAGCGATGTATCAGCTTACGCCCAATCCTGAAATCGCCAGTCAGTATGGCGATCGCCTGATGCAGGCACTCTCAAGCGATGATTTGCAATTGCGGCGAACCGTCCTGGCAGATATAGGCGCGATCGGCTATCTGCCAGCCGCCGACGCGATCGCCCAAACCCTCGCAGAAAACAGCCTCAAGCTCATTTCTCTAAAGGGACTATTGGAAAAGCAACTACAGCAGACCACCCCGCCCATCCTGTCGGAAGGGGCGATCAAAGTCATGACCTTAATGGATGAGTTGTTGTAGTAGAAAGAGTCACAATAGAGAAAGACGGCGAGAGGTGAGAGGGAATTAGAGAGTAGGGCTAAATCTCCCATTCGTCACGCTTCAATCGTCATTCATCACTCCCCATTCGTCATTCGTTATCCCCCATGGCTGATTCTCTTTCTTCTCTGATTCAGGCTGTAGAAGTCGCTGATTCTTCTAATAGCTTGCTAGAAGCGGTGCAAAATCTGGCAACAGCACAACTGGAAGGATCAATTCCTACGCTGATTGCGGCGTTAAGCTACAACAATCCAGGGGCAGCAGTGGCGGCGGTTGATGGGTTAATTCAACTGGGAGAAGCTGCCGTTCCGCCGCTGCTGGAGCAACTGGATCTGCACAATTACACGGCTAGGGCTTGGGCAATTCGGGCGCTGGCGGGCATTGGTGATCCTAGAGGACTGATTACCTTGTTGGGCGTTGCCACCGCTGACTTTGCCATGAGTGTTCGTCGAGCCGCCGCTAAAGGCTTGGGACTGATGAAATGGCATTGGTTTCCAGATAATTTGCTGGAAATCGCCCAGGCGGAAGCCTTGGAAGCGTTGCTATTTGTAGCGCAGCAGGATGAAGAGTGGGTCGTGCGTTACTCGGCTGTTTCTGGCTTGCAGTCGCTAGCGGATGCGATCGCGCTGACCTATCCAGAGTGGCGATCGCAAATTGAGTCTCAACTTGGGGAGATGGCAATCAACGATAATAACTGGGCGGTTCGCGCCAGGGTTTGGATGGCGCAACAGCATCTCCAGGCACAGACAACGGTTCAGCCTCCCGTGCGCGAGGGGCAGCCATCCCCGCTGACCGCCACAGACTGGCAACTGATTTTAGACAAGCTCTACGATCGCAAAGGGCAAGAGCGGATGATATTTGCAGAGGGCGACCCGCGCCGCTATCGGGAACTGGCAGTATCGATGGCTCAAACGCCTGATCCTGTTTAAGCTACTGATGTCGTGCTTTAAGAAGATCGAAGCACAACCATTAGAGATCAGGCACGGATTTATCATGCTATGACGCTGGAGTTAAGAGCATCAGTTGTTGTTTCTGTAGCGATCGCACCTCTACCAAACTCGCTCCACTGACCTGCAAAATCTGCTCAACGTTTTTTTGCTGCGCTGGGTTGCCGTCGCAGGCAAGTAGGAATTGCCACTCCACCTCTGTTAAATTCACCACTTGATAATCTTGGTTGAAAAACTGCCGACTATCGCGCCAACCCTGACTGCAAGGGCTGGGTTCTGGTATTGCTGCCAGCAAATCCGCATCCGCTGACCAGTCTTGCCGAGGAAATGGAGCACGCGCCAAAAAGAATTCGTAGTGAGTAATCGCCTGCGGATCAAGCAGCTCAATTAGGCGATATCGTTGGCGATCGCTCAAGGTTTTTGCCCGTTCAATCAGTTCCGGTGCTTGCCCAATCAATCGATCTAACTCCCAAACCTGAGGATTAGAGAATCCCACAAACTCCAAACCCGATGCATCAATCAACTCAAACACCGTGTTGATGTTGTAATCAATCTCTTGCGGATGTACATACATATCCGCAAAATAGCCATCTCGTTGATTTTCCCAAGACCAGCGCTCGGTCTCTCGTTTCCGCAACCGATTCTCTTCCGGTAGCGCGGCAAACAGTTGTCGCCCCACCTGTACCCCATCGGTGTAGTCTCCCCGGCGATCGCCTTGCAGCAGCGCGATCGCTTCTTGCATCAGCATAATTTCCCACCGCCCCAACTCACCATAGACAAAAATATGCAAAATCCCGCCCGGTGCCAGCTTGGTCGCCAACGCCTGAATGCCACGAATCGGATCAGGCGTATGGTGCAACACGCCCACACAGTTAATCAAATCAAACTCACCCGGCAGTTGCTCAACATCAAACAAACTCAAGTGATGAAACTCAACCCCTACTGCACCGGACTTTTGACAGCGTTCCTTCGCCACCGCCAGCGCCCCAGCACTCAGGTCAATGCCTACGATCGCAGCATCTGGATTGAGATGAACCAGATATTCAGTGCCCACCCCCGTCCCACAGCCCGCATCCAGAATTCGCACAGTCTGATGAGCCGGCTTTTGTCCAGTACAAAAGTTATAGGCAGTGAGCCAGTTCCAGCGCCAGTTATACCCCGGCGGCGGTTCATCTAATAATGGTTCGGGTGGAAACGGGTAGGTATTATAAAGCTTGGCAACAGCCGCACTAATCGCTTGAGAATCGGACATGATGGGTAGGTTCAAAGATGGATGGACAGCTAAATCCAGTTCCCATTGTCCCAAACTCTATGCTGTTGACGGCAGAGATGCTGAAGAAATTATCAAAGATCGTTGAAAGAGTGGCTTCTGAATAGTTTAAGCCTTCAGAAACCACTCAACAAAACGGCATTGCTGAATCTGGGGAGGAAATTTGTAGGGGCAAGCCCTTGTGGTTGCCCTCCACTTACGTCAGGGTAGGCACAAGACCTACCCCCACAGTCAAAAATCATACTTGCATTCAGCAACGCCAACAAAACTAGCCCAATGAGTTCAACTTATCATTGGGTTAGGCAGCAAAATCAAGCACCGTGACGGAGTAATCTGCAACAACAAACGTGCCGTTCAGAACGGTATTCCAGTCCGTTTTTTCTTGTTGATATCCTCTAGAAGATATTTCATGCTCATTGATACTGGTTTGAGTGGGTTGCCAGCCGGTAAAGTTTGCTTGAATTGCCTGAGGTTTATCCGAGAAGTTGATAATCAATAGCTCCTTATTTCCAGTTGCCTTGTTTTTCACAGCAAACGTAGTCACTGCACCGTCATTACTACTAGTGGATGCAACTTCATCGCCCACAAAATAGGTATTGAGTAGATAAAGCAGATGTGCGCCGGGTCGTAAAGCATCTTCATTGCTTGTTTTACCGTAAATCTCATCTTTCTCATTCCAAGCAGCGGTGCCATCTGCGCCGTTTTGAATAGCTTCCACAATAGTCATGGCATCAAAGACCACTCCTTTGTTATTCGTCATTCGAGGATCGCGAGCATCCCAAGCCCAACTAATGTTGTATTCATCCAAAATTGCCGGAATATATCGGTCTGGGCTAGCATCTTTCAGAGTTTGAACAATTTTTTGGGTATAGTCACCCACCGTATCAGGAGATTTAAATACTTCACTGTCCGGCGTACTAGCGCTACCGTTTGCGTAATAGTGATAGGTGAAAAAGTCTAAGTTTTTGGCAGTGCCTTGAATAAATGGAACATAGAACGGCTCCAAGTCAGAGCGGGCGATCGCGGGTCCGCCAATTTCAATCGTTGGGTCAACCTGCTTCATTGCCTCAGCAGTTTTGTTGTAAATCGTGATCAGATCACCGATGCGATCGGGGCTGTTGGGGTTAATCAAACTACCCCAGCCTCCATTGTCGTAAAACTGGGTGAAGTATGAATCATCTGGCTCATTCAACACTTCCCAATACTTCACGTCGAAGTTATAGTCTTTGTTGACAATTTTGACCAAATCAGCAGAAAACTTGGCAAAGTTATCATATTGATCGCGTGCTAGATAACCCTCGCCATCGGTCATCCAAGAGGGCCAACTTGGAATGTTGATCATGCGCTCAGGCTGATCATTGCCAAACGCATTCACTGAAGCCGTAAGAGCCGTCACAATCTTTTGCGTATCCCACGCTCTGAGACTGGTATCAACCAATCCCTCGCTAGTGGTTTTGGAATCTTCCATCGCTCCAGCATGATGATATCGCAGTAAACCTGGACTCATGTAGCTCATGTTGCTGCCGTAGGCAGCGTTGTTTGCATTGGCTGCTTCAAAGCCTTGAAACGCATTTAACCCAAAATGCAAATCAGTGGTAGTGTCCACAACTGTGTTCCAGTTCACATTGATCGCGATCGCATTTCCCGCAGGGGGTATGGGAATTGGGGTGGGTGTAGGAATTGGTAGGGGTGTAGGAAGTGGCGTGGGAATCACTGCTCCTAATAACAACCGGGCATTTGACCAATTCGCATGGTCAAAGCTGGCATCATCACCGCCATCCGTGACCACCAATCGTAACGATTGCTTACCCGCCACATTGACGTTCACCGCTTTTGTGGCACTGCTTCCGGTAACAACCCCACTGTCATAAAGCTTGCTATTATCTGCCCACACCTGAAATACCACAGAACCCGCATCACCCACTTCGTCATCTATCCCGATGTCAGCGGCGAAGGTGGTATAGTTGCCGTCCAATTCATAGGTGACTTGAGAGTCAGAATGAACCCCTAATCCTTTATTGGCGGTGACCCCATTCAGGGTAAGGGTGCGCCCATCTTCAGCGCCCTGTTCTCCGTTGCTCTTGTCTTTCTCAACTGAACCCCAACCGTTGCTCGCCGAACTCCACGCTAAATCACTCAGGTAAACACTGTTTGGATTCCCTGCTGGGGGAGTTGGTATTGGGGTTACTTCACTGGGAAAAAGCTTTGCATTTGACCAATTCGCATGGTCAAAGCTGGCATCATCACCGCCATCCGTGACCACCAACCGTAACGATTGCTTACCCGCCACATTGACGTTCACCGCTTTTGTGGCACTGCTTCCGGTAACAACCCCACTGTCATAAAGCTTGCTATTATCTGCCCACACCTGAAATACCACAGAACCCGCATCACCGACCTCATCATCTATCCCGATGTCAGCGGTGAAGGTGGTATAGTTACCGTCCAATTCATAGGTGACTTGAGAGTCAGAATGAACCCCTAATCCTTTATTGGCGGTGACCCCATTCAGGGTAAGGGTGCGCCCATCTTCAGCGCCCTGTTCTCCATTGCTCTTGTCTTTCTCAACTGAGCCCCAACCGTTGCTCACCGAACTCCACGCTAAATCACTCAGGTAAACAGAATTGGCGGATACAGAAGAGGTGACTAGACTACTCCGGTTGAGCAATTGCAGTTCGGAAATTGTGAGGGGGTTATTGGTAGGGATTACCTGGCTGCTAGAACCGGAGGATAAACTAGATTGTGTGTCTAAAACGTTGCCAATACTATCCATCATTAAATCTCCCAAATACGAATGTGTGAAAGTCGCCATTGGGTAGAAGGCAACCCTAAATTGTGATTATCCTGAGGTAGTGGCAGGTTGCAATGATTGAGCGATCGCTCAATCACCATGGCTTGGACTACCGGGCTTGGACTAAAGCAAACAAAATGACACCAAAAACTACAGTTGGATGTTGTCAACATCAACTACACGTCAATCAAAAAAAATGGCAGAGAGAAAATTGACAGAGATCGGCGCTGAAGTTCGTTAGAGGTTTGAACTTCAGTGTTGGAGCTTTGCCAATAGAAATAGAACTCAGTATTTACAACAGGAAAATCGTAACAGTCACTTTAGGGTTTGTGGTAGGACTCAACCGACTGTTAATCTAAGTTTTACGAACGTGAAGCGTAGAGCAAGCGTGTTTTAACCGGGGGATATCAGCGAATGGCTTAATTTATTCAGCCGTGGCTCAATACAATTGAACTATTAACTCGCGAGATGTAATACCAAATCAAATCTTTAGCTGCCCGGTCAATCGTTGAAATCCAGGGCTATAGAAATACTATTTAAAAACTAAAAACGCGAGGGCTATGCTGAATAAACAGGTAGCCCCCGCGTTTTTAAATCGCTCAAGATGACTTACTTTTTGCGATAGGGAACAGATTGTTCAATATCAATGTTAAGTGCTGAGATACGTTGAGGCGGGTTACCTTTGGGGTTAATGGTTCGCGCCATATTGAGGAATTGAGAGGGGCTACCTGCAACCGCCTTTTGCTCTTGTGGAACATAGCTGCGCACAGTAGTTTGCCAAACAAATTGAGGGAAGCCCAACTTACGGCGATGGTATTCGTCGTAGCGGGGAGAAGTGATGTTGAACGGACGTTCGCCCTCTGCCCGTCCTGGCAAAATGCGGCGACGTTGATAGGGAAGGATATCGTATCCAAACGCTGCCAGGTATTCATCGCTGTTGAGTAGGTCGTCTACAAAACCCACAATGCCTTTAGTCGCAACGACGATCGACCAAGCAATCTTTTCGCGCTCACTATAGACATCACGACCCAGAACCCGCTGCACAGTCTGCTCTACAAAGCGATAGTTGCTGTTGAGATCATAGAAACTGCGTTTGTAAGTGTCGGATAGCACCAAACCCCGAACAAAGTCTCGGACTGTAATTTGACCGCTACGAAGTTGGGACTCCAGAGTTTTCTCGCGATCCGATGCAAAAGCATGGAAGAAAAGCTGACGGTAGGCTGCTTCAATCAGAGCATCCATATCTGTGGAAGACAGGAGATTGTCTGTAGAGTAGATTCTGGGTTGCTCATCTCCAGGGACTTCATAGCCCGCGACCCGTTGATTTTGACTATTTGGGGAATATTCTAAAAGAGGAAGTGCCACGCCTACAAAATCTCCCTTTTCTGATAATGTCTTACAAAGTTAGTCTTGATCATATAGGGATGGGTGCGGCATTATTCGATTTAGTCTGATGAAAATTACATAACTTAATTTAGCGATCGCCAGTTTTCGCCTTCACCACGCCAAAATGCTAGCGGGTCTTGGGTTGGAACATAAGCAGGAGAAACCCGCAACCAGTCTGCTTGATTACCCTGATCAAGCGGCGGCGGAATCTGTAAGCCTAGGCAGAGATGGGTCAGCGATCGCTCAAACTGTGAATGATGCCCCGGAGAGCCTGCATGAGCATGGGCATATTCATGAGCCACTAACCGCAGCCAATCTTCTGGCACCACTCGCCCCACATCCATCAAGATAGTGACTGGATCAGTTTTCAGGTTGCAAAACCCATCCACTTTAAAGGACTCAACTAGCGGAGCCGCAAAAATTTGGATGGGGCGTTGTTCCCAAGCGTGAAAGCAATCGTGGCACTGTTGGAGAGACCCATTTAGTTGGCTATTCACCTGATCAATATGATTACCAATCCAGATACAAATCGAAGTCCGATGATCGAGATCCTCAACCAAACCAACCATCTCTGGCACTAAAGCCAGACTGCGAACGCCATAGAGATAATCTAGTCCACGAGTAAATGGATCGGTGCTGGTGGTGACAATTAATTGACGAACCAAGATCTAACAGCCCAAAAAAGAAAAATATTGTGTTGTTTCAACGGCAGGTTGAGCCGAGTCAGGAGAAAGCGTCGAGGAGTCAGTTCCGGCTCCAGAAGCATCTTCGTCGGCATCTGCAACCCGAAATTCGGTACAAAAAGTCGCTGTACTGAAACCACCAAACCGCTTGACCGTACTGGTTCGCATCCGGAGGCTGGGGCTAGCAAACCAAAACCGCTCGATCGAACTCATGGTTTCATACTCGGTCGTTAGCACCAACGCATCTTCATCATCCATGTGATATTGCCCCGCAACCGGCACAATTTCGGCATAGCCCCGCTCTCGCAGCAGAATGCCTTGGCGGGGTTGATCGGCATCAGGAATCAGGGCAAACACAGTAGACCCTTCATGATTTTCATCGTCATTCCGATCCCAACCCATTGCCCCATGCCAAGAGACAAACGCCCCACCGATCGCGAGAGTCGGGTCAACCTCATGCAGTTGGCAAATCTCAATCACCCGTGGATGATCCGCTGCAAACGCCTCAACCTGAATCGCCGAGCCGCCTGCTTCAGCCCGTTTGAATGCGAGGTGATGGGTGGTTCGCTGCGATCGCCATGTCCCCGTACTCAATTGAAAAAACTCCATTACATCCATTGCAGTCTAAATTCCAAACAACGATATCTCTACTATTAAGCCGACATAGCACTGATCCTAGGAGGGAGGATCGACAAATTTAGTCACGCTTCCTTATTATCATAAAGCTGTACTAGCAGTCTTTACATTCAGAGTCAATTCACTTAAACACCGATTTATTCTGAAATTTCTAAATCTGACTCATTGTCAAGCAAGTGTGATTTTTGTCAATGTATAGTTAATTCAAACAAATATAGTCAATCTAAACAAAGTTGATATTGCTAAACATCCAAAGAGGGGAAATTATGAATGTCCCCGCTGAAGCACTTACTCAAGCAAGTTTAGAACTACTAGAGCTTTAACTCTCCGAAATACTTGATCGTTTATTCGCTAGGAGCGATCGCAAATCAATGCTTTTCCGCCACCGTTAGATACGTCTAACAGGGGCGGTTTTAGAATGTTAAGGATGATTGCTTTGTTTCTCATCACCGAGACTGACCCACCCATCATCTTTTATAGAGCAGGAGAGCCTGAGAACCCGCAAAACCCACTGGGCTTTAGCCGTGGGATGTAGCGAGATTTAACAAAATCGTAAATCTGTTCAGCTATCGTCGTAATAAGATTTTAAATAAAGTGCTGTTCCTTAACCAACTTCCGATACAGGATTATTTTCTGAGCTAAATCCCAGCATTAGCAAAGCTTTACGGATTTTCGTTTTAGAAGGTCGAATTTTTGGAACCGCTAATTCCAGTTCTCTTGCCGTTTCAAACAACTCTCGCATCAAAATATCGAGCGACACCGCATCGGCATCTTCGGGGAGCTGCTCTATTCTTCCTTCATAGGCTAGGGTATAAAGCTCCAAGTGATGCCTTCCCATCACTCTCGCTAACTTTCTCAAGGTTTCAGGAGTGGGGCAAGTTCCCTTAAAGCAAGCACCTCTTAAGCGGGGTTGCGGCACTCCAGACAACTCCGCTAGACGGTTCATACTGATACTCTGATTTTCCAGGTATTGCAGAATGAATTGTCCTAAAGGGGAACAATCTTCGGCTTTAATCTGTAACCTTGCTGGCATTGGTTAGCACTAAAAGAGTTCCAACATTTACAAGATAGCTGTCGAAAGGCGATCGCGCATAGTGTCACAGCAACTTAATATCCCTATTTTCACTTCGTTAAAGTTATTAAAAGCTAAAATTAGCTTTTTAGCAAAGTATTGTTTAATCAGATTATGTTTTTAGTAGAATCTAATGGGCTTAAAAAATAGACCGTCATGCTAACCATTGCGATCGCCTCCCTCAGCGGCGGGCAAGGCAAAACCACAGCATCCTTGATGCTAGGTCGTCTGCTCTCGCGACAGAATTATCCGGTTCTCTTGATCGATGCTGACCCCCAGCACAACCTCACGACCTATATGGCTCTGGAACTCCAGGCAAATCAGCCAACTCTATTGGAATTTTTGAAGAAGTCTGTTTCCGCAGAAGACAGCATCTACCCCACCGAAGGAGACAACAATTTATTTCTGATTCCCGCCGATGATCAACTAGATACCGTGCAAGACTATCTCTCAAATAGTGGAGTGGGTGCCACTCTGTTGAAGCGGCGGCTCGAACCCGTCATGGATGCATTCAAAGTTTGTATTATTGATGCTCCGCCACAGCGATCGCAAATTTGTCTCACGGTTCTCGGCGCTGCGGATATCCTGATCATTCCCGCCGAAGCATCCGTCAAAGGCTACGGCTCTTTGGTAAGAACCCTAGATCTGCTGCGAACTCTTCAGGATGTCGGCGCAACTGAGGCGGAAGTGATGGGAGTGTTACCCTTCCGCGATCGCTGGATTGGCAACACCCAAACCCAAGAAAGCCGAGCGTCCGTTGAGGGAATGCGAGATGAGGTTGGCGCAGACCTAATCCTCCCTTCTATTCGAGAATCTGAACGGTACAAACAAGCCATCAATCGGCGATCAACCCTTAGCGATATGGGCTACAGCGAATTGGAGTATCCCTTTGAGGTTCTCATCCACAAAATTAGCACCCTCATAAACAAGCCAAAACTAAAAAGCTAAATTTAGTCTTTTAGCTTTTTACTTCTTTGTCAAATTAGCAATTTTACTTTTAGCCCTTATCTTAAACCCTTCTTACCATGACTGACAGCGTCTTAGACCGCATTCGTCAAAACCGCCGACGGGCGGCTGTCCCAACTAGAGACGACACATTAATCACCCAAGTACAGCCCCCAGAATCTTCCCAGAAAACTGAAATTGTTGGCACCCTGCCAGAAGCCAAAGACCCGCCCCGTCACAGCCATACGTCTGGAGACTTGAAAGCAGAACTAGCAAAGATTCCAGAAACCAATCGGCACTCGGCAATCGTGTTGGAAAAAGAATTGGATCAAACTCTGACCCGCTTTTGTAAAGAGAATCGCATCACCCTTGAGGTTTTTCTCGAAGCCGCTTGGGTTCATGCCTCCTCTAACCCAAACGCCATGGCGGAAATTTTGACAGAAGCCAAACGGCGCTATGGCGATCGCAAAAAAGCCGGAAAACTACGCCGCCTGATCACCATGCTGGAAGGGCAATCCTGATGTGAATCAGACTTGTTCAAAACCTGTTCAAGACCTGATTCAATGGCGACAGATAAGTTTTGCTTAATCATACTGAAAAAATTCAAGGGGAATGGATGCAGGCTAAGGCTTTGGGGTGGATAGCTTAACTTATTACGATTTCCTAATGTAAAACCAACTGAACATTTGTACTATTTTGGCGATGAAAATCAACCGCCACGACCAAGCTAAGATCCTTTCTCCGCAAGAGATCGCTTGGTTATTTGATGGAAAAGTGGGACTAGTTACGGGGTTCTTTACACAACCCCTCAAAAAGGTATGGTTCACTTTGAGACGATTAAGACTCAGATAGCAGGCTGTCCGACCTTCACGCCATCTAGATAGCGATACACACTAGCTTTAGAGAGTTGATAATCCTTCATCAGTGTTTTGATGAGTGCCCCCTGCGCCCGCTTCTGCCGCAGTTCTACACACTCCTGTTCCGTTAAATTCTTTTTTCGACCAAACCTAACACCATGGGCTTTCGCATTTTGAATGCCATCCATTTGGCGCTCAGCGCGGATTTCAGTTTCAAACTGAGCAATCGCCCCCAGCATATTAAAGAGCAATCGTCCGGTGGCATCCCCAGTGTTAATATTCTGGTCAAGCACCTGAAGGTTGACCAGCTTTTGTTCTAACTGATCTGCTAGCTGGCAGAGATGGAGCGTAGAGCGGGCCAATCGGTCTAAACGCGTTACTACAAGCGTATCGCCCTCTCTGACATATTCCAGACAGGCTTTTAGCCGAGTGCGCTGGTCGGAAGTGCCTGTCCGTTTCTCCTGAAAGATCTTGTCGCAATCCTTCAGTTTATGAAGTTGCACATCCAGAGTTTGTCCGACTGAGCTAACCCGTGCATAGCCAACAACCGCCATGATCGCCCCCAAAGGCTTCATTATGCCTAAGACCTTTTGAGAATCACATAATAAGACATAAATCGAGACACACTTTTTCTAGGGTCTCGAAAGGTCTACTTTCTGAGACGATCAGAAAGGACGGGGTAGAGTATCTAGTCGATGAATCAATTCCCTGTCAGACAGTTGGAGAGCATTTTCACCTAACAACCAACCTCATGGTTCGCTGCGGCAAGGGATAAATGACCAGACTTGGAATCATCTTGCCAAAAAGTTTTCTCAAAAACTGTCGCATTTTCCCAGATCTGCGCTTAGATCGCTTAAGCTACTGACTACGGCAAAGTTGCTGAACGCAGAAGCGCCAGATCGCGAACCCGTTTTTACGGTAGACAAGGAGATTGCCCGATGACATAAAAATGATAAAAAAACCTTTAAAAGTCAGAACCCCCACTGGTGCAAACAGAAGGGGCAAAAAGACTTTTATTGAATACGGATAGGACTTGGAGACTCTAACTACGCCACCGAAAAGCAAACGTTAGGTCATCCGGCTTCGCTATGCCCACAAGCAGCAAGGCTTAACAGCTATGCCAATCTTAGTAGCAATTTGTCAAAATGTGCAACCTCATTTGATAAATTTTACTGATTTTCCATAGCTTCCTATCCGCCACTACCCACAGGCATAGGCAAGTTTAATCGTGTATCTAACATTTTGTGACCATCGGGAGGACAGACCATGAATCTGCCTCTAGCCCCTTCAGTCAAAGGCTTTGGAGATTCGCTCCAGCCGAACCGCGCCCGTCGAAATCCTCAATTTCAGGCTGTTCAGGAGTGGGATGATCCCTTTTTGGCGTTATTCCCCCATCGGTATGACTACCTTTGGGCAAACCATCCCAATCCGGGAGAACGACCCGACTGGCAAACCGAGAGCCGTCATCCCCTATCCGATCGCTTGATTAAGCAGGGCGCTTTCCTGCATGGCGTTCGGTTTGGTCCGACGACCCATTACGTAGTCTTAGACCTCGATCGCGGCAGTTCCTACCATCCGATTCGCGATCCGTTTGCCTGGAGACAGATCACAGCCGCCCTAGAACCGTTGGGACTGGTGCAGTCTATCGTTTGCACCTCCAGCGCCAGCAAAGGACTCCACCTGTACTTTCCCTTTGATACGCCCCAAAAAACCTGGGCGATCGCGTTGGCAGTGTCCACGCTGCTGGAGAATGCTGGGTTCAAACTAGCACCAGGACAGCTAGAGGTATTTCCCAACCGCAAGCCCTATGCCCCAAGTGGGGAAATGAATCTTTACAATGGGCATCGTTTGCCCATGCAAGCCGGGTCCTACTTACTCGATCAAGATTTAGAGCCCATATGGGGAGATCAGCACACCTTCGCGCAGTACTGGCAGTTTGCCCAACGCCGCAATCAGATTGATGCCCAAACGATTGAGCAAACCATCAAAGCGGCTAAACGCAACCAGTACCGCATCACGGGCAAAGCCGACAAGTTCTTGAATGACTTGAATGCTGAAATTGAACAGGGCTGGACAGGCTTGGGGCAAACGAATCGGTTACTCGGTCGAATTGCCATGCGGTCTTATGTCTTTGGGCATGTCTACGGTGCAGACACTCCTCTCGCAGGCACGGCGTTAGTAGACGACATTGTGAAGACGGCACGAGCGCTTCCCGGCTATGAGGATTGGTGCCAGCATCAACATGAAATTGAAGACCGCGCCAGAGAGTGGGCAGCTTGCACAGAAGGGAGTAAATATTTCCACTATGGGCAAGGGAAACGCCCACCGGATAAACCCCAACGGTTAGGGAGCCAAGACTCAGGCGGGTGGAACCAACAACAGGGGCAGTCTGCCAGAGAACGGATTCGACAGGCAGTAGCTAGTTTGCTCGATCAAGAGACTTTCCCATCCGGGATTGCCGATCGCTTCAATGCTATAACCCGCCATGGCATCAGTGGTACAACCCTGTATATTCACCGCGATTTGTGGCATCCCCGACACTTAGAAGCGGAATTAAATTGCGAACTTCAAGTGGGGGCTGGGCTAGAGTGCTGCGAGGGCGCACTCAGCCCAGCCAACCCTGCAAACTTATTAGGGGAGAATGGGTGTAATACCCCACTGGACGGGGCTTGTAAGGTTGCTGAAAATGGAGAAAAGGCAGGGGGTGGGTGTAATAAATTGCCAGGGGATGGGGTGGGCAGTTCAGAACCCCGAAGTATGACGCGGGAAGAGGGGGTTGCTTACATTAAAGAGGTGTTGGAGCAGATAAAAGCGAGGAGTCAGGCGGAGAAATTAAGGAAAAAGCAGCAGGATAGTGGGTAATTTGTCCTAACAATAAATTTTTGTGTTCATTTCCAGTGTTGTAAGTATGTTGGAATAGTCCTTCATGCTGTTTTTCATGCCCATTCCTGCCGCGAATGCTCTGTTTCACAGCAAAACTTTAAACAATGCCCTGCGGAGCTTCTCTTTTCCCGCAGCTCTCGGCTCAATGCCGACTCCCCCCCGCAGAGATTGACCTGATGTGGAACACTGCCCCACCCCGAATGCCCATTAGTCGCGACCCGGTTTAGAACGCTCCCAGTTGACTCAGCATCACGCCCAAGGATGGAATGCCCAAAAGCAACATCAAGCCAGCAGGCATGAACTTACGGGTTTTGAGCAGGCGCATCATAAACGCCACGAGCAAGACCCCTGTGACTGCTGCTGCTGCAATCAAGCCCCAGAAATATCCCTGGAGGTGCAGAAAGGCACTGATTAGCAACAAAATGCCGCAGCCGCAGCCAGCAATCAGCGAAATCTGACTTTTTGCCTGCCTATAACCAAGAATGCCGCCCACGATCGCTAAAATGCCATAGGCGATCGCTGCAATAACACCGGGATTCATCATTTGTTTCTCCTAGAAAAAAGTACGTTGCCACTATTTGTTTAACTGGGCTTCTCCAATTTCTGCCAGCGATCGCGCCTCTGCAAGCTGTTGTTGCGGGCAAGCTGTTGTTCTAGTTTAGTCGCTGCGATCGCGCTACCTGCCGGAAAAGATTAGGATTCAAGCAAATCAGATTACTGGATGAGTTAACTCAGATTTGAAGTTTTACTTGGTTAAGTAAACAATTGAAGATATTGCGCGCATTGGCTTAACTTCCGTGTCTAAACGGTCTTTCCGCCAGCCTTTCAAGCCTGACCAGACCAAATCGCCCGGATTCTCCATGGGTAAAGACATCAATGAAAATTTTGCTGGTTGATGATGATGATGATGATGTATTAAGCAAAGTTCTGACTAGGACGCTAACGACGCATCACCACATTGTGGATGTTGTCAAAGATGGGGAGATGGGCTGGACCTATGGCTCGACCTTTGAGTATGACCTGATGGTGCTAGATATTGTGTTGCCAAAACTAGATGGCATCAGTTTATGTCGGCGCTTTCGGGCAAATGGCTATGACACGCCAATTTTGCTGCTGACGGCTCAAGATTCTATCGCAGTGAAAGCGCAGGGGTTGGATGCGGGAGCCGATGATTATGTGGTCAAACCGTTTGATCCGGTGGAACTAATGGCTCGGATTCGGGCGTTGCAGCGCCGGAGTAGTGGCAATCCCTTTCCCTTGCTAGCCTGGGGAGCCTTGTTTTTAGACCCACGAACCTGTGAGGTGACCTACAATAGCCAACCTGTTTCTTTGACAACGAAGGAGTATGAGTTTCTAGAACTGTTGTTACGAGATAGTCACTATGTTTTTGGTAGCGATGAACTGATCGATCGCCTCTGGTCTTCAGAAGATTTTCCATCGGAAGCCACGGTGCGATCGCACATTCGGCGAGTGCGGCAAAAACTAACGGCGGCGGGTGCGCCAGCCGATTTTATTGCCACGCTGCACGGGCGCGGTTATTACCTGAAGGCGATCGAGACGGAGGCAACTCCAGAAAGCGTAAACTCCGCCACCCCAAACAATGCAGGGTTTGCGGGGCAATTATCAACGGCAGAACCTTTAGGCGATCGCCGCGAACCGGGTTTTGAAGCTGATCTTTCACTACACTCGTCGCAACAATACCTGGATTTTCTCAACCAAACTTGGACGACCACTCAACCCAAAAGCTTGGATCAACTCGCGGTTTTGTTTCAGACGGTTGATGATTTGCAGCGCGATCGCCTTACGTCTCAACAGCTAGCCGCCGCCCAACAAGTGACCCACTCCTTAGTAGGAACCCTAGGCATTTTTGGCTTAACTAAAACCACTCACCTCGTGCGGCAACTGGATTCTTGGCTAGGCGGACGGGAGCCATTGCAGCCCAAACAGGCACCGCTCATGCAAGCGCTAGTGATCGCCCTTCAGCAGGAAATTCAGAACACCCCGCAGATTCAGCCCTGCCACATTCCGGATCAGCAGTTACCCCGACTGCTGCTGGTCAGTTCAGATTCACCGTTTAACCAAGCGCTCCAAGTGTCAGCAAGCCGCTGTGGAATTCAGCTTGAAATTGTATCCACGCTGGAGCCGCAAGAGTGGGGGGAGGTGCAGCCCAATGTCGTCTTGTTGCGGCTGCCCACGGAGTTAGGGAAGGCAACGTCTGAGCCAGCCACGGGTAGTCTGTTGCGAGAGACGTTGCAAACCGTTATCCAGCGCTATCCGCAGTTGCCCGTGTTGGTAATGAGCGATCGCGCAGGGTTGAGCGATCGGCTAGACGTGCTGCGTAGCGGCGGCAAGCTATTTCTAACCGCTCAAACGCCCATTGATCAGGTCATGGCGGCAGTGGTGCAGTTGTTGGGAACCCAAAATTTGCCAGCCAGGGTGATGATTGTGGATGACGATCTCACCTGGCTCAGCACCCTGCCAACATTGCTCAAACCCTGGGGCTTCAAAGTCACGACCCTAGCTGATCCACAGCAGTTTTGGACCGTTTTACAAGCCGTGGCTCCAGATGCGCTGATTTTAGATGTCAACATGCCCCAAATTAATGGCTTTGAACTGTGTCAGATGCTCCGCAGCGACCCGCACTGGCAGCGGCTACCCGTGTTATTCCTGAGTGTGCTGAGCGATGCTGCCAGTCAACAGCAAGCCTTTACCGCAGGAGCCGATGACTATTTATCTAAGCCCATTATGGGAGTTGCCCTTGCTAATCGGATTTTGAGCCGACTGCGCCGATCGCGTGCCTATGCGGGTTGAAATGCGCTGAATCACCCGTTTTTTGGCACCGATTTAGTCGCGAGAGTCGGCAGTTCGATTAGTGCCGCGATCGCGGCTTTATCCCCGATCAATCGCGATCGCACCCTGACAGAACGATATCAACAATCCTTTGTAACAACAAGTTAAGCATTAGAGGCTTCAAACAAGCTGCCAGGATTCCCAACCAGTCTAGTTTTCGCGCTTTCTTAACGTTTTTTAATAGTATCTTTGCCATGGCTCGATAAAATTGCACAAAATTTGCACAAGTGGATTGCTTTAATCAAGGACAGGTTCAAAAACAAACGAACTCTAATGACTTTGAATGTCGAGGGTTTAGATTTTTAAGCTCCACTGTGGCTCAGTTTATTTCTGGGCTGATTAAAGTGGACATCGGGTTTTGAGATATTCGCTAGGGTGATGGATGCTCCTGCTGGTTAACTAAAACGGCAAGCAGTATTCGGGTGAGGCTCTCCTTAAATTCTTTCTCGTAGCGATACAAACTCGCTAATGACTAGTTTTGTTCGGCTAATCACAGGATTAATTTATCCATCCAACGCTGCGTTTATCTCATCCAAAAACCGACTCTAAAAACCAAGTTTTGAATTGAATTTTACTCCCATCAAAATCACTAGGAGATACTAGAATGCTTGATGCTTTTACTAAAGTGGTGTCTCAAGCCGATACTCGTGGCGAATATATTAGTAATGCTCAAATCGATGCCTTGAAAAATCTGGTAGCAGATGGAAGCAAGCGGATGGATGTGGTCAATCGCATTACCTCTAACTCTTCTACGATTGTGGCGGATGCGGCACGAGGATTGTTTGCAGAACAACCTCAGTTGATTGCACCCGGAGGCAATGCTTATACCAACCGTCGCATGGCTGCTTGCTTGCGCGACATGGAGATTATTCTCCGCTACGTAACCTATGCCGTATTTACAGGCGATGGTAGTGTTCTCAACGATCGCTGCTTGAACGGCTTGCGCGAAACCTATCTAGCGTTGGGCGTACCCGGTGCTTCGGTTGCAACAGGCGTGAACAAGATGAAAGCCTCTGCGATCGCGCTGGCTAACAACCCTGACGGTGTAACTCGTGGAGATTGCAGCAACCTGATGGCTGAAGTAAGTAGCTACTTCGATCAAGCCGCCGCCGCTGTAGGCTAAAAAGCTTTGTGCCATTTCTGACATTATTTTGCACACTTGTTGAAAGGAATAATTCCCAATGAAAACACCGTTAACAGAAGCTGTTGCAGCAGCAGATTCTCAAGGTCGCTTTTTGAGTTCCACTGAAATTCAAACTGCCTTTGGTCGGATGCGTCAAGCCACTGCTAGTTTGGATGCTGCTAAAGCTTTGAGCGGCAACGCTCAGAGCTTGGCTGACGGAGCCGCGAATGCAGTTTATCAGAAGTTTCCATACACCACTTCAATGCAAGGCAATAACTTTGCCTCTACTCCCGAAGGAAAAGCGAAGTGTGTGCGGGATATTGGCTACTACATTCGCATGATTACCTATTGTTTGGTGGCAGGCGGCACCGGTCCTTTGGATGACTATTTGATCAGTGGGTTGGCTGAAATCAATCGCACCTTTGATCTGTCTCCTAGCTGGTATGTGGAAGCGCTAAAACACGTCAAAGCAAATCATGGTCTAAGCGGCGATCCAGCGGTGGAAGCGAACTCTTACATTGACTATGCGATTAACTCCCTAAGCTAAGGGTTGACCGTTGCCCAGACCCATAAAAGACTGTAGATGTGATGCAATTGCAGAACAGTTTTGGGGGTCTGGGCATAATTTTTTATGCAACCAAAGGAGACCCGTTATGACCAGTTCTATGGCTGCAAAACAGCTAGGGTTTGAGCCGTTCGCGCAAAGTTCTCCGATCGAACTAAGAGCGAATGCGACAGAAGAAGACGTGCAGGCGGTGATTCGGGCTGCCTATCGCCAAGTCTTTGGAAATGACTATTTAATGCAGAGTGAGCGATTGACCAGCGCAGAGTCGCTTTTGCGCCAAAGAAATATTACGGTACGCGATTTTGTGCGGATGTTGGCACAGTCCGAGCTATATCGCACAAAATTCTTTTACTCAACTCCCCAAGTTCGCTTTATCGAGTTGAACTACAAGCATTTGCTCGGTCGCGCCCCTTACGATGAATCAGAAATCACCTTCCACGTGGATTTATACACACAGGAAGGGTTTGAAGCTGAGATCAATTCCTATATCGATTCTCTAGAATATCAAGAAAATGTTGGCGATTCGATCGTGCCCTACTACCGAGGGTTTGCCACACAACGCGGACAAAAAACGGCTGGCTTTAGCCGGATGTTCCAACTGTATCGGGGCTATGCGAATAGCGATCGCGCTCAGGGCAAAAATAAATCTGCCTGGTTAACCAATGATTTAGGGCGGAATCTAGTTACCCCCGTGCAAACGGCTAACTTTGGACGCTCTCTGTCTGGTGTGGTGGGTGGCGATCGGGGTCAGGTATACCGGGTACGAGTGACGCAGGCGAACCGGGGGCGAACTCCCCAAGTTCGGCAAGCAGTCAGCGATTACCTCGTCACCTATGACCAACTTACACCCACGCTCCAACGGCTAAATCAGCGCGGCAGTAGGGTAATCAGCATTACAGCTGCGTAGATAATTTAGTTTTTAGTTATTTTAGTTGTGAGTTTTTAGGGTTTAAGCAGTTAGTCTATAGCTAGGCATTACTCTAATAACTCACAACTAACTCACAACTAACTCACAACTTTTTAAACACTACTCACTCAACTTTTAAGGAGAGTCATTCGTGGCAATTACAACCGCAGCTTCCCGGTTGGGAACGACTGCTTTAGGGGATTTTCGTCCCGTCGAACTCCGCCAAAATTGGACATCTGAAGATGCCCAGGCGATCATTCAAGCGGTTTATCGTCAAGTGTTGGGCAATGACTACATCATGCAGTCAGAAAGGCTCACTAGCCTAGAGTCACTCTTAGCCAATGGTCAATTGTCGGTGCGAGATTTCGTGCGGGCGGTCGCCAAATCAGAGCTATACAAAACCAAGTTCCTCTACCCACATTTTCAAACTCGTGTGATTGAGTTGAACTATAAGCATCTGCTGGGTCGCGCTCCTTACACAGAATCGGAGATCAACGAACACCTCGATCGCTACCAAGATCAAGGGTTTGAGGCAGATATCGATTCTTACATCGATTCCGAAGAATATGATGCCAAATTTGGCGATGCGATCGTCCCCTACTATCAAGACTTTGTGACCACGGGTGTGGGTCAACGCACCGTCGGTTTCACGCGGATGTTCCGCCTCTATCGCGGCTATGCCAACAGCGATAACGCCCAACTCGCTGGCGCACAATCTCATTTAGCCACTGACCTAGCGAGAAACAGCGCATCGGCGATCGTCGCACCTTCGGGTGGCTCTGAAGGATGGGCATACCAGCCCTCAAAACAAGGGGTTGCCCCCGCGCGCGCTTTCGGTCGCTCGTCGGTCAACTCGTCCGATCGCCTGTATCGGATTGAAGTCGCAGGCATCAGCCTACCGCGCTATCCCAAAGTTCGGCGCAGCAACAAAGAGTTTATCGTCCCCTACGAACAACTATCCAACACCCTCCAACAAATCAACAAGTTGGGCGGCAAAGTCGCTAGCATCACCCTCGCACAATAGGAGACATATCATGTTAGGACAATCCGCCCTCACCGGAGCCGCTGGCTCATCTGCGAACAGTCGCATCTTCATTTATGAAGTAGAAGGATTACAGCAAAACGATCAAACCGACAATAATCAGTATCCGGTGCGGAACAGCAGCACAATTTTGATGCAAGTTCCCTACAGCCGGATGAATAGCGAAATGAAACGCATTACCCGCTTAGGCGGCAAGATTGTCAACATTCGCCCGATGACTGAACCTTCAGCAGCACCTCAAGGTTAATCGCCCAT
>JBGTAZ010000211.1:0-17234 GCA_041749615.1 Leptolyngbyaceae cyanobacterium
TCTAACACGTCTAGTTCCCGGTTGACGGCAATCCGCAGCGCTTGAAAGGTGCGCGTAGCCGGATGAATGCGTCCATGGCGATAGGACGGAGGGACAGAGTAGAAAATGGTGTCGGTTAGTTCTTTGGTCGTTGTAAACGGGCGCTTTTCCACAATCCGACGGGCGATTTTGCGAGACAATCGCTCTTCGCCGTAGGTGTAAATCAGATTTGCCAGGTCAGTTTCGCTCCAGTGATTCACAATTTCGGCAGCAGTGAGGTCTTGGGTTTGATCCATCCGCATATCGAGCGGTGCCTCTTGCCGAAAACTAAAGCCGCGATCGCCCACATCCAACTGGGCAGAACTCACGCCCAAATCTGCCAGAATCCCGTCAAATTTGGTATCACCAGGGTTAAAGCTAGCAAAGTTGGTATGGTGAAACTGAACGCGATCGCCATACTCCGCCAGGTTGGTTTTAGCTGCCGCGATCGCCCGTTCATCTTGATCCAGCGCCGTTACCTTCACGTCTGCGACCGCATTCAAAATCAAGCGGCTGTGCCCACCGCCGCCCACAGTGGCATCCAGATAATGCCCGTGCGATCGCAGATTTAATCCTTCCACCACTTCCGGTTGCAACACTGGAACGTGAATAAAAGCTGGAAATTGCTCAATACTTGAAACTTCGGTGCTCACATCATTACCCAACAGCCATTCACTCAGTGTATCTGGGATACACTGAAGCATCGCTTTAAAACTTGAATTTCGGACAAATGAGCATGAGCCAGACCGTACAGGCAACCTTTGATGGTCAAGTATTAAAACCTGAACAGCCTTTAGAATTGGCTCCCAATACTCGTGTGTTGATCACAATTGAGGTAATTGATCAGCCTACATGTCGCCGGGGCGCATTTTTGCGAACAGCCCGATCGCTGAAGCTAGATGGTCCTGCCGACTGGTCAGAAAAAATCGATACTTATCTTTATGACCCACCTAGCGATACCCAATAAAATTTTTCTAGATACCTCTTACGCGATTGCTTTGGTATCTGCCAAAGATGACCATCATGAACGGGCGATCGCACTTTCCCTACAGCTAGAAACCGATAATACAGAACTTGTTACGACTAGAGCAATCTTATTGGAAATTGGCAATGCTCTCTCAAAACGGCGCTACCGTGAAGCATCCATCCAGCTTCTAGCAGAAGTTGAAACCGATCCGCAAGTTGAAATTGTGCCAGTCACAGAGTCACTCTACTATCGCAGTTTTCACTTATACCAAGCTAGAACTGACAAAGAATGGGGTATTACAGACTGCTTATCCTTTGTTGTCATGCAAGAACAAGGGTTGACAGAGGCGCTCACAGCCGACGTGCATTTTCAACAGGCAGGCTTTCGAGCGTTGCTGCGTAAAAACTAGATAAATTGTCTTATTGCTGTAGGTATTGAACTGAGCTTATTGCCGATCGCTTCAAAGCGTATGATGGCTTCGGCGCATTTCTGCCTTTTCTGAGGCAAATCCATCCATATAATAAAGAAGCGTCATCGAGACGGGTGCAGACTCCTCCATTTAGGTTCTGCTCGCTGCTCAAGACCTGCCGAACAGATCGCTAGGGGAGACCACTCGTTTATGTCAATGATTGAGACAAAAACCGAACCCATGGTCATTAACATGGGTCCTCACCATCCTGCCAGTCACGGATGCTTCCGGTTGGTAGTGACGCTGGATGGCGAGAATGTGATCGATTGCGAACCCGTACTGGGGTATCTGCATCGCGGCATGGAAAAAATTGCCGAAAACCGCACCAACCTAATGTATGTGCCTTACACCAGCCGCTGGGATTACTACGGCGGCATGTTTAACGAAGCGGTGACAGTCAATGCCGTGGAAAAGCTAGCAAAGGTGCCTGTGCCTAAGCGTGCCAGCTATATTCGCGTCATCATGCTGGAATTAGGACGCTTGGTGAATCATTTGCTGTGGCTCGGTCCATTCGTGGCAGATATTGGCGCACAAACGCCCTTTTTCTACACGCTGCGCGATCGCGAAATGATTTTGGATTTGTACGAAGCGGCAACCGGCTACCGCATGGTTAACCACAATTATTTTCGCATTGGTGGCGTGGCGGCAGATTTGCCTTATGGCTGGGTCGATAAGTGTCAGGAATTTGCCGATTACATGATGCCCGTGATCGACGAATACGAAAAGCTGATCACCAACAATCCTATCTTTCTCCGCCGAGTCGAAGGTGTCGGCACTCTCAGCCGGGAAGACGCGATTAACTGGGGCTGCTCTGGTCCCATGTTGCGCGCTTCTGGCGTGAAGTGGGATTTGCGGAAAGTGGATCACTACGAATGCTACGACGACTTTGATTGGGACGTGGTGTGGGCAACCGAAGGCGATTGCCTTGCCCGATACGTCGTGCGAATGCAAGAAATGCGCGAATCTGTCAAGATCATCCAGCAAGCCTTGAAGGGGCTACCCGGTGGAGCCTATGAAAACCTGGAAGCAAAACGCATTTCGGCGGGCAAAAAATCTGAGTGGGATGGCGCAGATTATCAGTACATCAGCAAAAAGGTTGCCCCCACATTCAAAATCCCTGCTGGGGAACATTATGTGCGAATCGAAGCGGGTCGCGGCGAGATGGGCATCTTCATCATGGGCAATGATAATGTCTTCCCGTGGCGCTGGAAGATCCGTCCGGCAGATTTCAACAACCTTCAGGTGTTGCCCAATCTGTTGAAGGGACGCAAGGTAGCAGACATTTTTGTGATCTTAGGTAGCGTGGATGTGGTGATGGGATCGGTCGATCGCTAAGTCTCTCCATCACCGCGTTTTTTTACGAGTTGGGGTGGCAGGTGCTGCCCCTTTTTCATAGGTGGGTCGGCTCAAAATGCGGAAGTACAAGGCTTTAGTTTCACTTTCTAGTAGGCACAGGTAGGAGAAATTTTGCCAGCCTTTTTGAGTCATCAATCGACCATTGCCCATCACTTCGGTGCTAATGAATTGACTGCCAACTTTATTCTCAAAGCGATCGCGCCGGGTTTTCGCATCATCGATTAGCTGGATCTGGCGAATTTCTTTCACCTCGCGATACAAGTCACGAGCATAGGTTTGGCAACTTTGCACGGTGAGATCAGCGGTGGGATTTGGAGCTTGAGCGATCGCTGGGCTTGGTAGCAAAGCAGCAGTCAGGCAGGAGATTAAAAAAGGTGGACGGTTCATCACGCAGTCAGGCAATTAGAAACAGGGTGCAAAAACATACCGCTCCGTTTTAGCGCATTCTGGGGCGATCGTGACAAGAAAACAGCGCGATCGCGTTGCCCAATTGTCCTGCAATCGCCGTATGCTAATGGATGAACCGTGAAGTAGGACATATCCCCATGGCAGATCCGATTACACCCGAAGTGAGCCAACGCATTTGCACTCACATGAACGATGATCACGCGGAGGCGGTAGTCATGTATGCCAAAGTATATGGCAATTTGCCCGAAGCGACTGCTGCTAAAATCGCTTCCATTGACCCCGAAGGCATGGATCTAGATACCCAGGTCAACGGCACGAATACGCCAATTCGGATTACCTTCGACCATGTTTTGCAAGACTCTGAAGACGCTCACCAAACTCTGATCAGCATGGTTAAACAAGCAAGGCAACAAGCAAAAAATCTTTAAAGCAGTTTTCAGGTGCCAGGTTTTGGAGTGTCCGGGTCTTCCTTGAAAAGCGATTTAAAAGCAGGAGACCCGGAGTCTACGCCTACCGCAAGCATCCCGTATTGCTGCTACCTTCCGGTCCTGACAAAATTTGGGCGTTGCGATCGCATAGATCCGAGTCAGACTCCACAATAGCATTTTTCAGAGCATTGATTGTGAAAGCGATCGCTATAACTTTGATAATCGCTGCAAATTCAAGAAACCGCTGAGTGAAAAGCAACGATGAAATCTAAAATCTGCACTAAAAATGCAATTTGTTTAATGTTCAAAAATATTTTGATATTGCAATAAGTCAAGGGATGCGATTGCAGGTAAACACTGAAAGCAATCTTGCGCCAACTGCCAGCGGTCTTCGCGCTTCAGCATCGCAATCAGTTTTTCACGGGCGCTGATCAAATACCGAACATCATTGGCAGCATAGCGGAGTTGCTCAGCGGATAGATTTGCCGCGTTGCCCCAATCTGAACTTTGAGCGCTTTTATCCAGTTCTACTTTTTCTAGCTCCATCACCAGATCTTTTAGCCCATGCTTGGGAGCATAAGTACGCGCTAGTTTGCTAGCAATCTTGGTACAAAAAATCGGCTGAACGTAAATATCAAGATGGTGGCGCAGAGTAGTGATGTCGAATCGGGCAAAGTGAAAAATCTTCGCGCTGGTTTCAGATTCCAGTAGACGCTTCAGATTTGGCGCGGCTGTTTGTCCTCGCTGAATTCGCACCACCGTCACCCGATCTCTTGGATCGCACAACTGCACCAAACACAGGCGATCGCGCTGCGGATTTAAACCCATGGTTTCGGTATCCACCGCGATCGCCTGTGCAGGCAAATATTCAATTAGTTGTTCGTCAGTTAAGTCGCGATCGCAAATCTGGAAATCCTGTAGCGCCATAGGAAGAAGGTTATAGGGTACAGGTTATAGGGTACAGGCTTGTGTGGTCTATTCCCTATAACCTAACTCGCTAAATATTCCCGCACTCGCGCTTTACGACGGCGGAGATGATCCAACGCCTGACGCTCTAGTTGCCGAACTCTTTCGCGGCTAATGCTCATGCGTTCGCCGACTTTTGCTAGCGATAGTTCATGACCATCCTCCAACCCAAACCGCAGAGCAATCACTTCTCGCTGTTGCGGCGTAAGGTCTGCCATTAGGGTTGCCAGATCTTGCCGTAAAGATTCTTGCGCCATATAAGTTTCTGGCGAAGGTCCATCGTCTTCTAGCAAGTCTTGCAGTTCGGTATCTTGATTGTCGCCCACCCGCAAATCGAGCGAAACGGGTTGCCGTGCTAGGGTCAAAAACTCGCGAATTTGACTAGGCTCTAGCTCCAGCGCCTCAGCCACTTCAGACGCAGTAGCTGCACGTCCTAACTGTTGGGAAAGTTCCCGCTGAGTTTTTTTGATTTTGTTCAGCTTTTCGGTGATGTGAATCGGCAACCGAATAGTACGCGCTTGTTGGGCGATCGCACGGGTAATTGCCTGACGAATCCACCAATAAGCATAGGTCGAAAACTTATAGCCGCGCATCGGATCAAACTTTTCTACGCCGCGCTCTAAGCCCATCGTTCCTTCTTGGATCAGATCCAAAAACTCTAGATTACGCTTCTGATACTTCTTGGCGATCGACACCACCAAGCGCAGATTTGCCTCAATCATTTTTTGCTTAGCCCGACGACCCCGCTGCATCGCCTCTTTTAGATCGTCTTCGCCAATACGAGCATGATCTGCTAACTCTGCATCGGTTGGGTCATGATCTAACACCTTAGCAAGTGCTTCTTTCTTCTCTTGCAGCGCCATCATTTGCTGCACTTGCTTGCCAAAAATAATTTCTTGCTCATGAGTCAGCATTGGCACTCGACCGATCTCATGCAGATAAGTGCGAACCATATCTGCTGTAAACGTAGGTTTTGCAGTCTTAGATTTTGCAGTGGCAGTGGTCATTTGTGACAATCACTCCGTAAACAATGAACGGGAAAAACAACTGAAAAAGGAAGGGGTTTTCTCCAAGAGACGTTAGGTCAGTAACATCGTTAGTAGAAGCCTTTCCGCAAAGTGTAAAAACTAAACTCCCTAGGGAAATCTATTTAGAATTTATGCGCTAAATAGCAAATGGAGAATAGGACTAATAGGTGAATAATGAACAGGAATCGCTAAAGTAATGGGTGTACTTAAAATAAGGATTTGGGTTCAACCAAGCCGAAATCATTATGAGTTCGTTCTAAAATCTTACAAAAATTATAGACGTGATGAATGCATTTTTGTTTCCTCCCGTAGGGTGATCTTTTAGGATGACGGACATAGATTCGACAGGTGATTGAATGGCTGACCTTGCCAGCCTTTGAGGACTGGATTAAGCGTTTGAACGTCGCCATGAAATGTTTTTTCCATAGATCTATATTGAATCGATTCTTTGAATCTGAACAGTCTCATATGAGCCGGATATCCGCATCTGAGAGGGCGGTTTTATGGACTTAGGTAGGGGGAACCGAACCACAAAGTAAAGCAAGAATTGAAGAGTGTTGGTTTTGAAAAATCCAACAAAAGTCGTTTGACTAAAGTAATTAAGACTAACCGAATGGACTTGAGTGTACTCATAGTTATATCCAATAGTTATATCCAAATGGTTTAGCTGTGATGTGAAGGTTATACGACTGTTGTGTGTCAGTTGGATTGATTAAAATCCTAAATCTGCTCTGGCAGCTTCAGCCGCTTTGAACACAACTGAATCAGGGATTTCATCCCAAGCGGTGTCCCCTACTTCGGCATAGAAGGCTTCGTCGTAAGCGCGAGTACGGATGACGACAGGCATTGGAACAGCATGTCCCAAAATGAGCGCCTGTTGTTTAGAGTCAAGCTTTGCGAGTACAGATCGCAACCCTTGAGCGCCAGAAACACCCGTAAAAATTGCATCAATATCTTTTTCATCATTCAGCAGTGCGGTAATCCGGGTGCCAATTTGGGACATGACTTCGTTGTCAATTCCAGAAGGGCGCTGATCAACCACGAGCAAAGTGACAAAGTACTTTCGCATTTCACGGGCGATCGTACCAAAAATAGTTTGTCCCACGGTTGCCGGATCGAGAAATCGATGGGCTTCTTCAATGGTGATCACGAGTTGCTGGGGGCGATCGCTGATATTTTTGGTCTGCAAAAACCGCTCTGCCTTTTGCACATAGGCATGATGAATCCGCCGCGCAATCACATTCGTCGCCAACATATAAGACAACAAATTTGATTGCGAACCAAACTCAACTACGACATGTTTTCCAGCTTCCAAAGAATCCAAGATTTGCCCGACATAATTGTGTGGACAGGTATTGCGAATATATTTCAATCCATCCAGTCGTTGCAGCTTGCGTTGCAGTGCCATGATCGAAGATTTGCTACCCATCTTCGTCTCACAAAACTCTTGGATTTCTGGATTGTTCATGGTCAGTAGGCGAGAGATCCAGGCTTTGCCAAATTCATTTCGGAGAATGATGGCATTTTCTAAACTGGCTTCCGACAGGTTGAGTTCGCCACGCACCAACATCAAATCTTCCACATCAATTTGGTCGTAGCTGATGTAAAGTTCTTGGGCATCGCGCACCCCACGCCGCTTAGTAGATTCTGGATCAAGCGTATAAATTTGCACTTGCCCCGGAAATAACTGCCGCAAGCCTTTCACAGTGCTAAACTGCTTGCCTTCGCGGGTTGCTTCCCAGCCATATTCTGAGTGCATGTCGAAAATCAAATTCACCGCCGCCTGTTTGCGAATAATGCCCGATAGCAACAGCCGTGCGAGAAAGGATTTACCCGTACCCGATTTGCCAAATATGCCGTTGCTACGCTCGACAAAGCGATCGAGATCTAAGCAAATTGGCACTTCCATATCGATCGGCTGACCGATCGCAAAATTTCGCCGATGCGGGTCATCTTCCCAGCCAAACACCGCCCGAAAATCCCATTCACTCGCATCAAACACTTGGCTAAAGTGACTGGGAATAGTTTTGACGGGCAGCAGTTCGATCTCAGCGCTAGATTGAGCCTGGTAAGAAGCGAGTTTTGAGGAGGCAAGTTTTGAGGAGGCAAGTTTTGAGGAGGCACGTTTTGAGGAGGCTAGTTTTGAGTTTTGGGTGTTGAGGTTTGAGTTACTTTTTTGCCCTATTCCCTGTTCCCCAGTCTCTATTCCCTGCTCCCCACTCATCATCAGCATGGGCGTAAGATTCACCGTGCCGTAAGTGCCTGTACCCGCTAACACTTCTTGCAAAAACGTATTCTCAGGCTCTGGAGGATTTGCCAAAATACGGGGACTGCTAGTGCCCAGCGCCACATCAGTCAACATACAAAAGAAGCGCGATCGCCGTCCTTGGACTACTAAAAACTTGCCCACCCGCATATCTTCGACTAGCACATTTGCGTGCAGGCGAACTTCCAATCCCTGACTTAGAGATCCTTGAATCACAGACCCAAGGGGCGGCAGTTCTAAGCTCATGCCATGATTCTCAAAAACAACTCAACTACTTTTCAGCGCTGCTTAGCAGACTAAAATAATACACGAGATCTACTTAAAATGGTAGATCTGTTCTATAGGAAATCTTAAAGTTGACATTTACCTTCATTAAGGATGGCTCTAGACTAAGTACTAAGTTTTTTCTAGAATTTAATCTATGATGATAATCATTATCGTTTTAGATGGTACTTTTAGAGTCTCCGCCTTAAGAGAATCTTCCTTTTAACGTAGGAAATCTGCGCGGGAGCTAGAACTGACAGTGTATTGAGTGTGAGGTAAGTAAATGTTGAAGTTCGTTAGAAACGTTTTTCTACTAAGTCCAGTTTTGTTAGCAGCGATCGCGCTTTCATCGGTATCGGCTCAAGATAAACCTACTCCATCGGAGATAGATAGCTCTAAAATTTCTCAGCTTGATCCTAATGCAGCTTCCGTGGATGAGATGGATCAGGTGACTTCCGTTTCTCAGCTAACAGATGTCAGACCCACCGACTGGGCATTTCAGGCGCTGCAATCGTTGGTCGAGCGCTATGGCTGTATTGTGGGCTATCCCGACAAAACTTTTCGCGGCAATCGTGCCTTAACTCGGTTTGAATTTGCGGCGGGTTTAAATGCTTGCCTAGATAAAATTCAAGAGTTAATTGCGGCGGCAACGGCAGATTTTGTTAAAAAAGAAGACTTAGAAGTCGTCAAGAAACTTCAGGAAGAATTTGCGGCTGAGTTGGCAGCACTGCGCGGTCGCGTTGAAGGGTTGGAAGTTCGGACCGCGACCCTAGAGAAGCAGCAGTTTTCTACGACCACGAAGCTAAATGGTGAAGTGGTTTTTGGCGCGGTTAGCGTCCTTGCTGGACAAAACGCTGCTGGGCAGGATATTCCTAAAGTTCCAATTGTGGGCAATCGTGTTCGGCTCAACTTTGACACCACTTTTACAGGCGAAGATCTGCTGCGAACTCGCTTGCAAGCCACGAATCTGAATGCCTTTTCGGGCACCTCCACGTTTACGCCTGAAGGAGATCTGCGGTTCGCGGGAGGAGCGTTTGCGAATGACAACAACAACTCAGTTAGCATTGATGCCTTGCTTTATCAATTTCCTGTCGGTGAAAAACTGACGGTTGTAATAGAAGCGAATGCAGGCGCGATCGATGACTTCACGGATACGATTAACCCCTTCCTAGATGGAGATGGGGGTAGCGGCGCACTGACCCACTTTGGAACTCGCAATGCGATTTACTACCTAGTCAATGGCACGGGTATTGGGTTGAAGTATGCACTAAATGATTTCATTGAAATCAGTGCAGGCTATTTAGCCAATGACGCTAGCTCTCCGTCACGAGGTGCAGGCTTATTTGATGGACCTTATGGCGCGATCGCTCAATTGACCTTAAGACCATCAGAGAAATTTACCCTCGGCTTGACCTATATTCACGCCTACAATGCCGATTTCACCGCTAATGGTTCCACAGGCAGCAACCGTGCCAACTTGCGATCGGCTTTAGCCAGTAATCCCTTGGTTTTGGGTGCTTTGGGAGGTCTGGGGTTGGATATTCCCACCTCTAGCAACGCTTATGGAGCAGCGGCATCTTTCCAGTTGAGTCCTAAGTTCGTGATTAACGGCTCATTTGGCTACACGAACACTCGCACCCTTGCCACGCGCGGAGTGCTGCCACGGGGCGACCTCAACATCTTTAACTGGGCAGTGGGTTTGGCATTCCCCGATTTGCTGAAAGATGGCAGTTTGGGCGGCATCATTGTGGGCGTGGAGCCACGAGTGGATTCCGTTTCTCGTGGACTTAGATCTGCGATCGGTCGAGATCCCAGCACTTCTATCCACGTTGAAGCGTTTTATCAGTATCGCGTCAATGACAACATCTCAATTACTCCAGGTGTGGTGTGGCTGACGGCTCCCGACCATAACTCAAGGAACCAAGATGTGGTAATTGGCACCGTTAGAACAACCTTCACGTTCTAAATTCCCGTAGTTTGGGGCGTAGCATTTGGGCAAACTGGGTAGCAATTGCCCATAGTGATCGCCCTCATGCTGCGCCCCTACCGGATGATTGCTGCTCTCATGAGAGCGGTTCTTGTAAGGGATATATAGCCCAATTTTTCTGTAAAAATCTTTTGCTTGACAGCTGAGGATGCGACACCTTTACACGGGGTAGCCGCGTTTTTTGTTAAGGACGCAGGGCTGTTGCGTAAGCCTTCACTTGAAGATCGATCCCCGTGATGGCAGTGCCCACGACGATCGCATAGGCTCCTAGGTCTAATGCCTGTTTTGCCATTTGGGTAGAAGCAATGCCGCCTTCACAAATAATAGGGACTTCCAGTTTTTTAACCAGTTCAGCCAATAAACCAAAGCCAGGGGGTTTTAGATGTTGGGTCTCGGCGGTGTAGCCGTATAAGGTGGTGCCAATCAGATCGGCTCCGGCATTCGCTGCCGCGATCGCCGCTTCCAACGTATCTACATCTGCCATCACCCGTTTGCCTAACTCGGTGTGGATTCGAGCAATCAGTGTTTCCACGGTTTCTTGATTGGGACGCGATCGCAGAGTGGCATCAATGGCGATTATATCGGCTCCAGCTTGGGCGATCTCGGCTGCCTGATCAAACTGGGGCGTAATATATACCTCAAAACCTGGAATTTTCTGCTTCCACAAGCCGATAATGGGGCAAGAAATCTTTTGCCGGACTGCTTTCACATGGGCAGGCGTATCTAATCGAATGGCGATCGCCCCTTGATTAACCGCTGCTTCTGCCATTGCCGTAATCACCTCTGGCTGATGCATCGGAGACTCAGCCGGAGCTTGGCAAGAGACAATTAAACCGCCTTGAAGATCTTGAATAACAGAACTATCTCTCACCTCTCACCTGTCACCTCTCCTCACCCTACCAACTTGCCGTCTTCTAAATATGCCACTCGGTCTGCCACATCCATCAGGCGCGAATCGTGGGTGACGATGAGTACGGTGCGTCCGCTATCTTTTGCCAGTTGACGTAGCAGTTCAATCACCGCATGACCACTGTGAGAATCGAGGGAAGCCGTCGGTTCATCTGCCATGATCAGTTTAGGATTGTCTGCCAAAGCCCGCGCGATCGCCACTCGTTGCTTTTGCCCACCCGATAAATCGCGCGGAAGATGGTTCATACGCTGATCCAAACCCACTTCCGTCAGCAGGTCTTTGGCTTGCCGACGCGCCTCATTTTTGCGAATACCTTTCATCCTCAGCGCCACTTCTACGTTTTCAGCCGCCGTTAGGGCTGGAAACAGGTTAAACCCTTGAAAGATAAAGCCAATATTTTTCAGGCGAAAGCGAGATAGCTCATCCTTTGACATCCGTGTAATGTCTTGCCCCAGCAAACAGACCGTTCCGGCTGTGGGGGTCAAGATGCCCGCCAAGATAGAGAGAAGAGTCGTTTTGCCAGAGCCAGAAGGTCCCATCAGCAGTTGAATTTCACCCCGGGGAATTTCTAAGTCAATGCCCTGAAGAATCGGGGTAGAATCCGCTCCCGAACGAAACGCCATCTTCACACCCTTTGCGACCACTGCTCGTTTGTCTAACTTTTCCCATGTGCTTGGGGCATAAAGAGAACGCTCTTGCACGGTAGACACAGAGTACTCTGGATGCTGAACTAGTTTATTAATATGGATTTGCGAAGCAGTCATTGATTAAATCTCTGGGTGCGTGTAGATGGTACAGGCGTAGACAAAAGCGAGAAGTGGTTTGGAATTCACGATTCATGAGAGCGAACTGAAACTTTAGCTTCAATCGAGAATACGGTTTATCCGCACGATTTGGATTGGATCTTCCAAATTAAACTAAATTAAACAAAAGCGATGTACTAACTAGTGTATCGAGAATACCAGATGACTCACTTCTGTGAGTCGGTGTGTCGTTGAGCAATCGCGGGTCTATCGGGTCAAGCTTTAAAGACAATTGCAGGATCAACATGAGTTACCTTTTGAATGGCGATTAAGGCAGAGCCAACACACATAAACACCGTGAGTCCAAAAACAGCGATCGCGGTAGTCGGGGTAATCAAAATTACAATTCCTTTCGCGGCAACCGTCCAAGCCCCCAAGCCCCAACACAGCGCCATGCTGGGAATATATCCCAGGATTGCCATCCACAGCGCTTGCTCTGTAATTACGCCGTAGATTACCCAATCAGACGCTCCCATTGCCTTCAGAGTTCCAAACTCCTTGAGGTGATCTGAAACCGACGAATACAAAATCTGGCTCACCACCACAATCCCCACAATCACTCCTACGGCTGCGCCTAATCCTAAAATAAAACCAATTCCAGTCCGTTCTCGCCAATAGGAGCGAGTGATTGATGCCATTTCCTCCTTGGTATATGCATAAGTATTCGGCAGCTTTTCCTCCAAGCGCTGTTTCAGGACTTGCAGGTCTTGCCCTGGCTTTGCTTGAACCAGCACATAGGTAATCTGGTCTGCTAAGTTTAGACGGCGCGGCTGGGGTGGAGGTTCACTTAATGCAATATCCGCAGTTGAGAGCGGATTTTTGCAATCCACATCGCCTGAATTGATGGTGCAGTTTAAGGAGGAGCCTAATCCTGAAGTGAAGGCATTTGCAGATTCTAAAGAAGCATAGAGAGACGTACTCGATGCCATCGATTGGGTATACTCGCTCAACCCAACCAATTTGGCTTTTAGGGGAACGATCTTGCCCGTCTCTCCGACTTGCTTGAGATTTAGCGTGTTGAGATTACTTTTGTCTGTGATGACAGTGTATGGCTCTTTTAAGGCAGCAGGTGTGCCCTTAGCCATAGACCAAGTACTAAATAACCGACCCGTTGGGTTAAAGCCCCACACTCGGATTGGCACAATTTTCCCGTTTGCATCCAGCCAAAGGGAGTTACGAGAAATAATGGCTTCGGCATGGTCTACCCCTTCCACTTCCCGTGCCTGAATCAAGTGCTTGAGCGGCATCGGTAAGGTGATCTCTAATTGGAGCATTTCCTTGGAAGTGATCCACAAGTCGGCATTGGACTGTTCGATCAATCGAGTTGTAGATCGGCTAAACCCATCTAAAATGCCCACCTGAATAGTGACCAAGCTGACGGCAAACATGATTCCGGCTTGAGCCACCAGAAAGCGGGGAATGTCTTCAAATAAATTTTTACGGGCAATAGAAGCCATAACTGGGTAGATGTGGTACTTGAACCTGAGTGAACTTCACTGATTGGAAAACCCATTCTCTCTGATGACAGAAAGTTTTCCAATCAGTGGGTAGAAATAGAATCCACCTTTGGTTTCACTTGATCCGCATGGTTTTCTAAAAAAATCACGTCTCCCCTTGGGCTTTTAGCGCATGAAGCTATGTAGTTTGAGTAGTTTGACTGTTGATGCTATTGCTAAATATTCTGTAGTCTGAAGTTATGGTTTAAGGAAAGTTTATTATCTTTAAGTTTATGCAATTGAGCGATCGCGTTAAACCTATGCCTGCCTCTAATTTTTCTGAAGGGTTTGTCCCGTCTCCAGTTGCGCTGATGATTCATCGCCACTCGTATAAGAATTGTCATATTATCCTACCTGACCTGTCATCCCCCATTGGTGCTATCCAGTACCAAGAGAATTTTTATAGCTACTTTCGGTGTTTTGCGACCTTGGAAGCGGCTCAACGAGCAGCCCAACGATTGATCAACAGCGGTAATGTGGTTGTATTGACGCAAGTTCCGAAGGGTTTGGTATTGTGGATACTTGAATCTGACGCTCAACGAGCCAAGTCATCGATCAGTCGATAGTCAACCTTCTTTATCAGAACTTTTGTGGCAAAACGCCTTCCCCAAACCACTGCTTATGTTCGGATCACTCGCCACTGCTGGCAGCAAGGAATGCTGGAGGGTGAAGTTCGAGCAAATCAATTTGAGTGGCAATTTGAATGGTGTTTTCGGTTGGGTGAACTTTCTGTGCAACCGTCTTTAGGCAGAGCGTTGATTAAGGAGCCGCTAGGACGATTTTTAGAGCAAAAAGATTATCAGCTAGAACCGGGCGGCGATTATTCGTTTACGATTCGAGGAGAGGTTTGAACTTTTGGTGGGAAGTCAGAAAACTGGCTTTATAGCTCGACAAACGCTGCCTGTTCTAAGCTAGCCAACCCTGCCTGTAAGACTGCCAACACTTGCATCATATTCCCTGCCAGCAATTCCTCTACCGCCAGCCACAAGCCTGGGAACACGCGACTGCGAATGATGCCATCCTGATCAACGGGCAAGGGCACATACTCGCCGTCCTCAAGGTGAAACCAGTCTATTTGTTGTTCAAATACTTGCCAAACGATGTACTCTTTGATGCCATTGCGCCGATACGCCCGTTTTTTATCGCCCAGGTCAATTGCCGCGCTGCTTGCCGCAATCTCTGCGACCAATTCCGGTGCCCCTTCCACATAATCGTCATCACTTAGCCACGCCTGCCCGCCGTACTGTTCGGCAATCAGCAGCACGGCATCGGGTTGAGGAGAGTTGTCCAAATCCAGCCGAACAGTTGGTTCAATCCCCAATTCCACGCCAGGGGTTGCCACTTTGTAATTTCCTAACCAAATAATCAAATTGCCGTGGGGTTGACCGTGACTTCTAAACCGTAGGGCAGCAGCCATATACACCACTCCTTCGATGAGTTCAGCTTTTTTTAGATGGGGCATGGCATTGTAGCGCCGCTCAAACTCGTGGCGATTCAGGCGATCGCCATTCTCCAACGGTGGCAGCAGCTTTTGGGGATGAGAAATTTTGACCATGGCTTGCTCAGAACTCCCAATTCAACCGTGTGTTCTTTCAATCATATCGGCTATTTTTCCCAATCTCCTTTGAAAACGGGGGTTACGTTGCGATCGCTTAAAGCCAAGATTTGATGACATAAGCAATGAGCGATCGCGATTCATATTGTTGAAGGCGGCTTAGTCCTTTACACTGCAAAAGATCCAATTGCACGAGTTAGCTTGACCATGATGACGGAACACGAATCCACCCACGAATCAGCAACAGTCAGGGCAAAAGTTCTGAGTGAGGCGTTGCCCTATATTCAGCAGTTTGCCGGAAAAACCATTGTGGTGAAATATGGCGGCGCAGCAATGAAAGACAGCGTTCTCAAAGATCAGGTGATTCGAGATGTGGTGTTTATGTCGTGTGTGGGGCTGCGTCCGGTGTTGGTGCATGGCGGTGGTCCCGAAATCAATATTTGGTTAGATAAATTGGGGATTGAGCCACAGTTTAAAAATGGGCTACGGGTGACCGATGCCGCCACGATGGATGTGGTGGAAATGGTGCTAGTGGGTCGGGTGAATAAAGAAATTGTGTCGTTGATCAATACGGCAGGCGGTTCAGCGGTGGGGCTGTGCGGCAAAGATGCCCATTTGATCACTGCACGTCCAGCAGATGCCGAAGGGGTGGGCTTTGTGGGTGAAGTGACCAGCGTAGATACTCGCATTTTGGAAGTAATGGTGAATGCGGGACATATTCCGGTGGTGTCTAGTGTGGCAGCCGATGAAACGGGGCAGGCATACAACATCAACGCCGATACGGTGGCGGGTGAAATTGCGGCGGCTTTGGGTGCCGAGAAACTGATTTTGCTGACGGATACGGCTGGAATTTTGCGGGACTACAAAGATCCGTCTACGCTGATTCCGCGATTGGATATTCAAGAAGCCCGAAATTTAATCGATGTAGGGATTGTGGCAGGTGGCATGATTCCTAAAGTGTCGTGCTGTGTGAGATCGCTGGCTCAAGGAGTCCGGGCTGCCCACATTTTGGATGGTCGTTTGCCCCATTCTTTGCTGCTAGAGATCTTCACCGATGCGGGGATTGGCTCGATGATTGCGTCGTCGGGCGTAAGATAACGGGTTAGGCGCGAATCAACCACTCGACCGCGATCGCGCTTTTGGGGCAATTCAACGAGTTGCTTAACGAAACTGCGAGAGGGAAGTATGGTTGAATACAGGTCAAGCACCCATCATAGAGGACTAAACAATGTCGCTAGAACGACGACTGTCTCGCGATATGTTTGCATCTGGGGAATTAGTGGCATTGCGGCAGCCTTGTTTTACGATGGGGCGCTTTTTTGAGCCGGGAAATTATTTGGTCGGCGAGTTACCTGATACGGCGTTTGAAATGGGTTTGGTCGATAAATTGCCGCCGGTGCGGGGTAACAGTGCCGAAATTGTCCAAGATCCTCCCAATGCTAATCAATAAACAATAGTGAGCGATTCCTACGGTTGGATAAATGAGGCTTTAAGCGCGATTCATCGAGCAAATTGGTATCGATCGCCCAAGCCATTGATCGGTCGGGCAGGTGCAGTCGTGCATCTAGACGGGCGATCGGTAATTAACTTTGCCAGCAATGATTATTTAGGGTTGGCAGGAGATGAGCGGTTGATCCAGGCGGCGATCGCGGCAACCCAAGAATATGGTACGGGCAGCACGGGATCACGGCTGATTACGGGACATCGCCCCCTGCATCGAGAGTTAGAACAGGCGATCGCCCAGTTAAAAAAAACCGAAGACGCGATCGTCTTTAGCTCTGGTTATTTGGCAAATTTGGGCGCGATCGCGGCATTAGTGGGCAAACGCGATCTGGTTCTATCGGATCAATACAATCATTCCAGCCTGCGGAATGGTGCCATTCTCAGCAGGGCAACCCTGTGCGATTATGCCCATTGCAACGTGGAAAATGTGCGAGAAATTTTGCAGCAACAGCGCGATCGCCACCGTCGCTGCCTGATACTAACCGACAGCATCTTCAGCATGGATGGCGACCTCTGCCCCTTGCCTCAGTTGCTCGACCTCGCCGACGAATTTGACAGTATGCTGCTGGTCGATGAAGCCCATGCGACGGGCATTCTCGGTGCGAGTGGCTCTGGTAGCGTTGAATATTTTGGCTGTATCGGGCGACCGATCATTCAAATGGGCACCCTCAGCAAAGCCCTCGGCAGTCTTGGCGGCTATGTCGCAGGTTCCGCGTCCCTCATCGACTTTTTGCGAAACCGCGCCGCTAGCTGGATTTATACAACCGGGCTATCCCCTGCTGACACGGCGGCTGCCCTTGCAGCAATTCG
>JBGTAZ010000212.1:0-5351 GCA_041749615.1 Leptolyngbyaceae cyanobacterium
CAGGTGCGATCGCAACTCATCCAAGTTAATCCGCGTCGGTTTACCGTCTGCAATCACGCGATCGCCCTTCACCCACACGCTGTCTACCACGTGAGTAGGACGACCCAACACCAGCAGCCCAACTGGATCGGTGCGAGGCAACAGGGATAAATTCGTCAGGTCATACAGCACCAAGTCTGCCTGCTTGCCCACGTCTAAGGAACCTATTTCACTTGCCATGCCCAGCCCAGTCGCTCCTCCCAAAGAGGCGATCGCGATGGCTTGGTGCGGGGTAATCCAGTGGGTATAGTCTAAATCGGTGACGTTGTGCAAAATCGTGCCAATTTTGATCGCCTCTAGCACATCTTGCGAATCGTTGCTGGCAGCACCATCACAGCCAAAAGCAACATTAATCCCTGCTTGGCGATATTTCAAAATTGGCGCAATGCCGCTGCCCAATCGCAGATTGCTCAAGGGATTGTGGACGACCGTAGAACGGGTCTCTCCTAAAATATCAGTGTCACCTTCATCCAGCCAAACACAATGAGCCAGGGACGTTTTAGAACTGAGAAAGTTTAGTCGTTTCAGATGTTCTACCGCACTACAGCCATACTTTTCCTGTGCCAAAAGTTTCTGCGCTTTCGTTTCTAATAGGTGAGCATGGCGACAAAGATTGTGGCGATCGCTCAACTCGACGCAGCCTTCAAGTAAAGCATCGGAACACAACTGAGTGCCGGTGGGCGCAACCATGATGGAAATCCCTTCGGTCGGACGATGAAATTGGGCGATCGCCTCCCGCAAAAACTCTAACGTTGCCTCCGTCGATTTCCCGTAGGTTTGACCGTCTTGCTGAGTTCCTCCACACGGCATCCCCGACCTCAACGCCTCATCCTGAATCAGCGGACCGACAAAAGCGCGAATGCCAATTTCTTTGTAGGCTCTCACCGCCGCCGCAATGGTTTCTAACTCTTGACCTGGAATTAGAACTAAGTGATCTACGACGGTCGTTCCTCCCGTCAGCAAGGTTTCAACCGCCGTTCCCAACGCGCTCAGGTAAATTTGCTCCGGATCAAGCGGCGTAAAGTCGTACAGTTCTGCTAGCCACAGTTCCAAGGGATAAGGCGGAATGATGCCGCGCTGCCACATTTCTGAAGAGTGTGTGTGGGCATTCACAAAACCCGGTAATAAAAGCTTATTACGACCCTCGATCACCGTCCCCAAAATGTCTAAGCTGGGGGCGATCGCAGCAATTTGTCCTTCAATAATGTGAATGCTGACTTCTTGATAGTTTTGCCCAACCGGAATTAATACATTTTGAATGGTAAACACCCAATCTATCCCTAAGACACTTTATTTAGTTTCTCAGTTTGGGTTAAACAAAAAATACCACCCACTGGATGAAGTTTAAGAAGACAGGGGTCAGGGAAACTCTGGTTGGGTCGGCTGGTTGGGTCGGGTGGGTAAGCACCGTCCGTTATTCCTTATTTCTCAAGAATCTTTGCGTCCTAACCTATTCATCCGTGACTATACCTTGAGAAGGATTTTCTTAAACGGGGCTAACATTGCCCTGTATGCTGATACAAACTCTTTTGGCAGCCGGTCAGATGTTTCCTATTAGCGACGATAATCCCGGAAAAACAACGCCCTACGTCACCTATGCTCTGATTGCCCTGAACGTATTGGTGTTTTTGTATGAAATTACCTTGTCTCAACCTCAGCTAGAGCGATTTTTCTATTCGGCAGCGGTCATTCCGGCTCAGCTTACTGCCACCTTTGAGGGCGCTCCTGGCGCACGGGCAGAACTGCCCGAACTGACGACTTTGATTACCTCACAGTTTCTCCATGGCGGCTGGATGCACATTTTTGGCAATATGCTGTTTCTCTGGATTTTTGGCAACAACGTAGAAGATGAACTAGGACACACTAGATTTTTAGTGTTCTACCTAACGTGCGGCGTATTAGCAGCATTGACTCAGTGGTTTTTCTCGCCTACATCGTCAATTCCATCCTTGGGGGCAAGTGGCGCGATCGCCGGAGTCATGGGCGCTTATGTGGTTCGCTTTCCCTTGGTGAAAATCCTCACTCTTGTGTCGGTGTTTCCGCTGCGGGTGCCTGCGTTTATCTTTTTAGGTGTTTGGTTTTTGCAACAAGCGCTCTACAGTTTTGCCAGCCTCCAAGTTCGCACCAACATCGGCATGGAAAGCGGCGGGATTGCCTATTGGGCACACGCTGGCGGCTTCGTCTTTGGGGCACTTATTGCCCTGCTGTTTGGGATGCGCCGTGATCCAATCGTTGTTGCCGAGTAAAGCGCTGGTTGGAGAAGCGATGCAGTAAGGCACAATGGGGAAGTTCTCCTTCACGGCTGACCTAATGCCTGCACCTTTGGATGCTAGACAACATTCTCCCGCAACGCTTCGCAATCGAGAGCCAATTTTGGCAATATTGCAAGCGGTTTTGCCCCCCACGGGTACGGTGCTAGAAATCTCCAGCGGCACGGGAGAACATGCGATATTTTTCGCGCCCCAGTTACAGCCGCGTCAATGGTTGCCGTCTGACCCTAACCCGATCGCCCGTGCCAGCATTGCCGCATGGCGAGAGGAGGCGCGATCCGCCAATTTGCATCCACCCATCTTTTTAGATGTGCGCGATCGCGTTTGGGCAGTGGAACAAGAGGATGCAAAAAGGGATGAGCCGATTCGGGCGATCGTCAACATCAACATGATTCATATTTCACCCTGGACTGCTTGCCTAGGATTGATGGCTGGAGCAGAGCGCATTTTGCCCCAAGGCGGCGTTCTATATCTATATGGTCCGTTTAAGCAGAACGGTGAACATACGGCTCCTAGCAATGCCCAGTTTGATCAGAGTTTGCAACTGCAAAATCCTGAATGGGGCGTGCGCGATTTAGAAGAGGTGATTGCCGTGGCTGAGGCGCAAAATCTGGTGTTACTAAAAACCGTCGTCATGCCTGCCAATAATCTGTCTGTGGTGTTTCAACGGCTGTAGGGAAGTTTTGAGTTTTGAGTTTTAAGTTGGGAGAGCGGAGTTTTGGTACTTCTGCCCCCTGATCAGCGATCGCGTTCCTTTTCCAAAGCACAGGTAGGCAACCCCCAAGAGCCACCCGACTCACCGATTGACTGGCTTGCCACTAGCTGAACGCTGCCGTCTTTGTCCACCCTCAAACTATCTGCTTCAACTAAATGGGTTGGAGCTTTTGAGTTCGGAGGATGGAGTGCGGAGTGCGGAGCATTGTTTATCCTGCCACGGCTCTGCTCCACCGATCCCACTTCGACCCAAGAGGCAACGCCTTCACCACTCTGTAATGGCTCCAGCGGATTCTCTGGCAACCCACCTCGCCCCGTCACCGTAAACGAACTCCGCCGAAACCCACTCCCCGCCGCACATTTCTGATCAATCTGGTTGGAGGGATCGACCAGACTGACGGGTAATTGCTGCAACCCGCGACTGGGATCAATGCCTAGCGTGTTGATTGCCACCACTCCGCTTACACCAAAGGTAGAACTGGCAGTAATATCGCTAAACTCCGTCAACTTTGGACGAAACTGCAATCCATAAATTCCCTGGGCAGTAATGTTGACCCGACCCCCGCTGCCCGTAAACGCATTCGCGGTAATATCGCTGTTCTCGCCCTTCACCCCAACAATGAATCCTTTGGGCGCATTAATTGTAATGTTGCCGCCGTTTCCCCCTACCTGCGCCGTCCCCGCCGTTGTAGAAATTTGACTACCACGTCGCATTAGCAGGAGATCGCGGACATTGAGAGTAATATTGCCCCCATCACCTGTAGCGGATTGAGCATTGATTTGAGCTTGATTATCAAGACGAAGAAAGGGGGTATTGATTTCGATGTTACCAGAGGCACCATCACCTGTAGATCGAACGTAGGCACCACTGTTTTCGGTAATTGGAGCAACTGTTCTGCCAGATTCAGCAAGACGAGTAGCAAACATTGGATCACTACCTGATAAGGTAACTTGATCAGTTGCATTGATAGCGATAATGCCTGCGCGTCCTTTGTCTTCAGTTGTGCTGAGCAATTGTCCGCCACGTTGAAGTTCAACTGTGCGAACGTTGAGTAGAAGATTGCCCCCGTCTCCGTCAGAGAACGTTTGGGCATTGAGAACCGCGCCATCAGAAACAACTAAATGATTTGCATTGATGGTAATATCACCACCTTCAAAATCAGAAAATGTATTGGTAAACACACCACTGGAATACCCGCTGCTGCTGTCTGCTCCGGCAATCTTAATCGAGTCGCTTACTACGATTTGAATTTTACCTGCATTACCCTTTCCAAAGGTTGCAGCGGCAAGCTGTCCCCCATTCGTGAATGTAAGTGAGTTGGTTTGAACATCAACCGCGCCCCCATTTCCTTCTCCGCTGCTTTCTACATTGGTGAAGATGCCACTTCTGAAATTATTGCTTCCACCATCTGCGGTAATTGATTGGGCACGAACCGAAACATCTCCGCTATTGCCTTTTCCAAAGGTTGCAGCGGCAAACTGTCCCCCATTCGTGAATGTAAGTGAGTTGGTTTGAACATCAACCGCGCCCCCATTTCCCTTTCCGCTGCTCTCTACATTGGTGAAGATGCCACTTCTGGAATTATTACTTCCACCATCTGCGGCAATTGATTGGGCACGAATCGAAACATTTCCACCATTTCCTTTTCCAAAAGTTGCGGCGGTAAACTGTCCCCCATTCGTGAATGTGAGTGAGTTGGTTTCGACATCAATTGTTCCACCATTGCCTTCTCCACTGGGCTGTACACTGGTGGAAATGCCACTGATGAAATTGCTAGTTCCACCATCCACTGTAATTGATTGGGCATGAACCGAAACATTTCCACCATTTCCTTTTCCAAAAGTTGCGGCGGCAAACTGTCCCCCATTCGTGAATGTGAGTGAGTTAGTTTCGACATCAATTGTTCCACCATTGCCTTCTCCACCATTCTCAACATTGGTGAAAATGCCACTCCTGAAGTTGTTCGTTCCACCATCTGCGGCAATTGATTGAGCACGAACCGAAACATTTCCGCTATTTCCTTTCCCAAAAGTTGCAGCGGCAAGCTGCCCACCATTCGTGAATACGAGTGAATCTGCTTGAACATCAATCGCGCCACCATCTCCTATTGAATTGGGTCTGACATTGTTAAGAACCCAACTATTCTGATCAAGAAGAATTTCACCAACTGCATTGAGGGTTATATTTCCTGACTGACTGGTTAAACTGCCTGTTCCCTGAGCAATTCCAGAGGTTAAAAGACTCTGGTTTAATAGTTGGATATTCTGACCATTCACAGCAATTGTGCCGCCTTGATCTGATTCAACCCCTACTTGGGACCTATTAGT